>NZ_RSCK01000006.1:0-194440 GCF_003991895.1 Chroococcidiopsis cubana SAG 39.79 | reverse complement strand
TCCCCCTTGTCCCCCTTGTCCCCCTTGTCCCCCTTGTCCCCCTTGTCCCCCTGCTTCCTGCTCCCTGCTCCCTTCAAAATAATGGACGGGAAAAAAAGTGACACAATACCGCTATCGCAGAGACATCGGTAAAATCACAATTAAAAAAGGTATAACCGTAACAAAATCAAGACAATCTCAAAAAAAATCTAACAATCTTTGAGATTCTACACAAAGACAAGAATTATGGTATCATCTGGCTGAATTCTAACAGTTGAGAGATGAAACCTTAATAACTGGAATGTAGATTACAGAAGCAGTGCAGTAGCGACGATAAATTTTGGTGGTGGAGGAGAAGACTGAGTGCAAAATACCATGTCTAAGGGGCAAGTAGTCCCGCAGATGCAGCGCAACCAACCTGAAGCAATTAAGATTGGCGTGGTTGGAGTGGGCAATATGGGGCAACATCACGCCCGCGTCCTAAGTTTGCTCAAGGACGTGGAACTGGTGGGTATAGCAGATATTAATGTCGAGCGAGGACTCGATATTGCTAGCAAGTACAGAGTGCGTTTTTTTGAAGACTATCGAGATTTACTGCCTCATGTCGAGGCAGTTTGCGTAGCTGTCCCCACTCGCGCCCATTATGCTGTTGGGATGACCTGCCTAAAAGAAGGGGTTCACGTCCTGATTGAAAAGCCGATCGCTGCTAGTATTTCTGAAGCAGAATCTCTAGTCAATACAGCTGCCCAAGCTCAAAGAATCCTTCAAGTCGGTCACATCGAGCGCTTCAGTCCAGCATTTCAAGAATTAAGCAAAGTTTTAAAGACAGAGCAATTGATGGCAATTGAGGCTCGTCGCATGAGTCCCGCTGCTCAAAGAGCCAACGATGTCTCGGTCGTCTTAGATTTAATGATTCATGACATCGACCTATTGTTAGAATTGGCTGACGCGCCAGTAGTGAAGCTAACTGCCAGTGGCAGTTGTGGTTCTGATTCAGGATATTTAGATTACGTCACGGCAACTCTAGGTTTTGCAAATGGAATCGTAGCAACGCTGACAGCTAGTAAAGTGACTCACCGCAAAATTCGCCGCATTGCTGCCCATTGTAAAAATTCTTTGACTGAGGCAGATTTTCTGAACAATGAAATTCTAATCCACCGTCAAACCACTGCTAACTGTATGACAGAACACGGTCAGGTGCTTTACCGTCAAGATGGCTTGATTGAAAAAGTTTACACGAGCAACGCCGATAAACTTTGCGCCGAATTAGAACATTTTGTGAGCTGCGTGCGTGGTGGTAGCCAGCCTTCTGTAGGAGGAGAACAAGCACTGAAAGCTTTGCGCTTGGCAAGTTTAATCGAGCAAATGGCTGTAGACGGTCATGCTTGGAAGCTACCAGAACGGGAGTACGAGTATCCGATTGTTGCCGTTTAGCGAGCAAGTTTAAATAGCACGTTTTTTGGTAAAAGCACGCAGCCGCGTGCTTTTACTTTATGTATGAAGATATTGCGATCGCCATAACTCGAATATAAATCAATACGATTCAGATAAGACGATCCCCCCTAGCCCCCCTTAAAAAGGGGGGAATCGTAGCGCTTAAAAAGGGGGGAATCGTAGCGCTTAAAAAGGGGGAATCGTAGCCCCCCTTCTCAAGGGGGGTTGGGGGGATCTTCGAGGCGCGATCGCTTTTTACTGAACTGTATTGGAATATAAATCTATGGCGATCGCTCTGTAAATTTATGGCGATCGCTCTAGCTTAAATATCTTAAATCAATAACACTCTTAGATATAGTCAATAACCTGAAGCTGTGCCGTAGGATGGGGAGCCAATACACCGAAAGGGTCATTTATCTTCAAGTAAGTCGCATTTAAGAATTAAAACCTGACTTTTTCAGAACTTTCTTGGGTTGAGCGCTTATCTAACCCAAACTATAATTATACATAACTAAACGGTATTGTATTTAAATATCTTGAAAAACTAAAAATAATGATCGCTTTTGAAGTATATCTAAACGGAGAAAAGCTCTGTACAGCAGGTTTGAGAGATTTAAGCGTTCTTACAGCAATTTTGAACTGGAGGCAGCGTCAAGCAGACGCTCCAGCTGCAAACCCTGAAGACTCAGATGCTGAAGATTTCAGATTGTATGTGGGTGGGATGTTGAATATTGCAGAAGGTAGTCGAGAATTTCTCAGATGGCTCGATCTCAATCTCGAAGTCGGTGATGAAATAACCATCAAGATTGCAGATGCAAATACTGTAGATATACCAATTAGACGGGAGAAAGTAGAGCTAAATTTCAGTCCTCGAAAGTAGGAACGAAACCGATCATTTTAGGTTATTTTAAGCTTTGAAAGCTAAAACAAGCAGACCGAGAGTAATTCTTCTGGGCGATCGTCAAGCCAAATTGAAAAAGAAAGACTAAAATCGAATACGGAGATTTTAGTATTCTTAACACAGGAGGATTTACATCAAGTATGTCCGACTTGAACCGAGGAATTATGAAGTTCGATGGGGCGGATAGTCCCAAGGTAGTGATTGTATCTACCGTACTACTGTTAGGAGCGATCGCCGCCTTAATATTTTGGGCGCTACGAGTAGCTTATGCTGTTTAGTTATTAGTTATCAGTGGCTAGTGACTAGTGACTAGTGGTTAGACCAAAATAAGAATCTAGCCACAAGCCACTAACCACTCATTAGCGATCGATGACTAATATGCAGCAAGTTTGGGGTGTACTTGCGATTTTCATTCTCTGCCCCTATTTGGGCGGACTACCGTTAATTGCTTGGATAACTCGTACCCTGACTGGGAGACGACTGGAGCGGATGGGAACTGGTAATATCAGTGTCTCAGCCGCTTTTTATCATGGTGGTAAGTTAGCGGGCATTTTAGCAGTGCTATCGGAGGCATTGAAAGGTATTGCCGCAGTTCTGCTAGCACGGGCATTTTTCCCAACTCAACCAGCGTGGGAATTAATTGCCCTAATTGCCTTGGTCATGGGTCGCTACTGGGTTGGGAAAGGCGCGGGAACCACAAATGTCGTTTGGGGTTATGTCGTCCATGATTGGCGAGTCGCGCTGTTGGTATTTTTAATTGGAGGGATTAGTTTTACTCTGTTGCGGGAAAAAGAGCTGGGAAGATTTGGCGTATTATTTCTCTTTCCCACAATTACGGCACTGTTACACTTAAATGATTTTGGTAGAATTGTCGCCGCGATCGCCTTGGCGATATTAATTGGCTGGATTTACAAAAAGATTCCCGACGATTTAGATTTATCTCCAACAGCAGGACAAGCCGGATCTGAAAAAATGTTTCGTTTTTTTCGTGGTGATAAGGCAATTGTTTCTCTCGACGACCGACTCGATCCTCAAAAAGTCGGCGATAAGGCAGCTACTTTATCTCAACTGAAAAGCTGGGGTTATCCCGTACCGATGGGTTGGGTAGTCGTGCCAGGAGACGACCCAGAACCTCTAATTCAAGCTTTGCAACCTTCAGCTACCCAACCGCTAGTCGTCCGTTCCTCAGCAATTGGAGAAGACTCGGAACAAGCGGCGGCGGCGGGACAGTATGAAACCGTACTGCAAGTTACCAGTCGTTCTATGTTAAGGCAGGCGATCGCCCGTACTCAAGCTTCCTACGACCTGCCAAATGCAGTAGAGTATCGGCGTGCTAGGGGGCAAATCGATGCAGCCATGGCTGTGTTGATTCAAAAGCAAGTTCAGGGAGTTTTTTCTGGCGTAGCTTTTAGCCGCGACCCAATTACCCAGCAAGGAGATGCTGTTGCGATCGAAGCTTTGCCCGGTGAAGCGCAACAGGTGGTTTCGGGACGATTGACTCCAGAACAATACCGAGTTGCGATCGCAGATGTAGAAACATTAGATGTAACGTCTATACATGTCACGTCTCTACAAATGGAAGGTGAAGGAGACGTACCGCTAGAACTGATTAAACAAGTTGCCCTTCTCGCCCGCAAAATCGAAGATCGATACCACGGTATCCCCCAAGATATTGAGTGGAGTTACGACGGGAGCCAATTGTGGCTGCTGCAATCGCGTCCGATTACAACTCTTCTGCCAATTTGGACGCGCAAGATTGCAGCTGAAGTGATTCCTGGGGCAATTCGCCCGTTAACTTGGTCGATCAACCGTCCGCTAACTTGTGGCGTGTGGGGGGAGATTTTTACAATTGTTTTGGGCGATCGTTCCCAAGGATTAGATTTTAACGAAACGGCAACGCTGCATTATTCCCGCGCCTATTTCAATGCGTCGTTGTTAGGATCGATTTTTCGATTGATGGGCTTGCCTGCGGAAAGTCTGGAGTTTTTGACCAGGGGAGCTAAGTTTAGCAAACCGCCTTTAAGTTCTACGTTAAAAAATGTACCTGGGTTGCTGCGGTTGCTGGGGCGTGAATTGAGTTTAGTCCGAGATTTTCAACAAGACGAGCGGCAGTATTTTCGTCCTGGTTTGGCAAAATTAGAGCAGCGATCGCCGCAAGAACTTTCGACCAGAGAATTGCTAGAACGGATAGAAGGAATTTTATCACTGCTCAAACGGGCTACTTATTATAGTATTTTGGCTCCCTTAAGCGCTGCGTTACGACAAGCAGTATTTCGAGTTCGGGATGACAAAATCGACAACAGCCAAACGCCAGAAGTAGCCGCATTGCGCGAAATTGCAGCTTTGGCAAAAAAAGCTCGAAAAATAGCGCCGCAATTATCTCCAGAACGAGCATTTGAGCAGTTGGAAGATACTGCGCCCGGGAGAGAAATTTTGCAGCAGTTCGAGCGATTGCTCGATCGCTACGGCTATTTGAGTCAGGTAGGCACAGATATTGCGGTTCCCACTTGGAAGGAGGAACCGCAGGTAGTACGAGAATTGTTTATGCAGATGTTGAGCGTGGAGGAAGGCAGTTTTAGAAGCGATCGCCTAGAAATGCAACGTAGTACAACGAGAGTTCAGCAACGCATAGATCTTAAAGGAAGAGTTACGCAGGTATACAGCCGCTTATTAGCAGAATTACGCTGGTGTTTCGTGCGACTAGAGGAGATATCTTTGCAGTTAGGACAATTATCTCAACCTGGCGATATTTTCTTTTTAGAATTTCCTGAAGTGCAAAGAGTTGTTGCTGAAGATGTGGAGTTTATATCTCAATTAACACAATTAGTCGAAGCGAGGCGATCGCAATTCGATCGAGACAGCCAACTCAATCCCATACCCGCTTTAATCTACGGTAATTCTCCCCCGACTCTTGTACGCGCGCACAGCAGTGCGCCCCTACAAACTCCCAACTCCCTCTTAAAAGGAATTCCTGCTAGTTCCGGTCAAGTCACGGGAACGATTGTCGTGTTGCACGATTGGCAAATGCTGCCAGAGATCGATAAAAAAACAATTCTAGTCGTACCTTATACCGATTCCGGTTGGGTAGCCGCGATCGCTAGGGCTGGAGGATTGATCGCCGAAGTCGGAGGAAGATTATCTCATGGGGCGATCGTAGCGCGAGAGTATGGCATTCCTGCGGTGATGGATGTGCGCGACGCAACTCATTTATTGCGCGACGGTCAACAGGTGCGGCTCGACGGTCAAGAGGGTACGGTAGAGATTCTCGGCAGCGATTGAAGTAGTAGATCTGACTTGAAAATAGATTTTCAAGTCAGGTCTGACGAATAAATGTCATTTTGTTCTGAATCACCGTATACATAGTTGTAAAACTTAACTTTAAATGTGAATTAATGTTCGATTTAGTACAAAGCGTAAATTGTAGATTGCTAAAAGTTTAAGGAATTTAAAAATCTAATACCAGCAATTATACTCAGTAAATCTCGATTGATTATCGACAAGCAAAAATACCTTGGGATCGATTGATAGTTACGATAAACAACTTGCACTGCTATAGGAATCAATAGGCGATCGCCGCGATTGTTCAGAGGTAACCAATGTTAACTATAGATAGTTCAATAGACAATTTAAAAACCATAAACTTTTGCTTATCAGAGCGATATTAGATTTATTTAACTGTCACTCGTTAAAAGTTAACAAATTTTGCACTAAAAGCTGTAAGCTTATTAAAACAACATTAATTTTGGTGTTCGTTGTCTCTTAAAGACTCGATTTGCATGTAGCTCAGTTGTGAAATTTCAACTTTGCAACTTCACAGCTACGATCACCTATTTCGCTGAGCCAAACCAGTATTTTAGATCGAACCATGCATTTTATATGCAAGAAACTCAACAGTTTCATTGCATGGATTTGCCTTGATATAAACCATTGAATGTGCTTGAGGAAGGTTGTATGACGGAGTTTTCTCGCCGGAAATTTATCATAACTGCTGGTGCTTCTGCGGTTGGTTCGGTGTTTCTGAAAGGTTGTTTGGGGAATCCACCAGATTCCGTGACTGGTACTCAAACGCAACAAGTTGCAGCAGTGAATGTTAGTCCCGAACAAGCACCAGAAACAACAAGAGTCAAGTTAGGATATATCCCTATTGTTGAAGCAGCACCCATAATTATTGCTAAAGAAAAAGGCTTTTTTGCGAAGTACGGCATGACCGATGTAGATGTTTCCAAACAAGCCTCTTGGGGTTCGATGCGAGACAATACAGAAATTGGTGCGGCTGGTGGTGGTGTTGATGGCGGTCAATATCAAATGCCGATGCCACATCTCATTACAGAAGGGCGGATCACCAAAGGCAACAAGCCGATTCCAATGTATGTGTTAGCGCAATTAAACACGCAAGGAAATGGCATTGCGATCGCTGAGAAACACCGAGGCAAAGGAATAGAACTAGAACTAGCCAAAGGTGGCAAAAACTTATTCGGTCAACTCAAATCAGCTAACACTCCCTTCACTGCTGCCTATACATTTGCTCAAGTCAACCAAGATTTTTGGATTCGCTACTGGCTAGCTGCTGGCGGTGTTAATCCCGATGCTGATGTCAAATTAATTCCCGTACCAGCCGCCCAAACTGTTGCCAACATGAAAACAGGCACGATGGATGCTTTCAGTACGGGCGACCCCTGGCCCTACCGCATTGTCAAAGATAAAATCGGTTTCTTGGCAATGCTAACCGCAGACATGTGGGAGTTTCACCCAGAAGAATACTTAGCATTACGGGCAGAGTGGGTTGATAAACATCCCAAAGCAACCAAGGCGCTACTCAAAGGCATCATGGAAGCGCAACAGTGGTTAGATAACTTCGACAACCGTGAAGAAGCCGCCAAAATCCTCGGCGGACGGAACTACTTCAACTTGCCAGCCGAAATTCTTGCCGGACCATTTGCAGGTAAATATGACATGGGCGAAGGTCGGACAGTTGACGATCGCAACAAAGCCGTACTTTACTGGAAAGATCCTAGAGGTAGCGTTTCCTATCCCTACAAGAGTCACGACCTTTGGTTCTTAACAGAAAGCGTCCGCTGGGGCTTTTTACCACCAGACAGCCTGACAAAAGCCAAAGCATTAATTGATAAAGTCAACCGCGAAGACTTGTGGAAAGAAGCAGCCAAAGAATTAGGCGTTGCAGCTGCCGATATTCCCACCAGCACCTCCCGTGGCGTAGAAACATTTTTCGATGGAGTCAAATTCGACCCCGAAAATCCCACTGCCTACTTAAAGAGTTTGAAGATCAAAAAAGCCTAACGTCTAAAATTCGGAATTCGGAATACCCCTTCGGGGAAGCAAGCTACGGAATTCGGAATTAGCAATTACTATCAACTATCCATGTAAATCTGAGGAACAGACGATCGATGACTACATATTCTCCTAGAAGACGGGCTAGCGCAGATAATAGCTTTTTAGCAGGCTTGCAAAAAAGACTGCCTGACTTTTTACCACCATTTATCGCGATCGCGATCTTTTTAGCAATTTGGCAACTCTTTTCTCTCACACCAGGAGCCACATTACCTGGACCTATAAAAGTTATTCAAGACACTTGGATATTAATTTTCTGGCCCTTCTACGACCGAGGTGGCACGGATAAAGGCTTATTTTGGCAGATCTGGGCAAGCTTGCAACGGGTAGCAATTAGTTACACATTAGCGGCAATTGTAGGAATCGGCTTAGGAATCTTAATTGGTACGTCGAAAGTGATGTCCAAAGCACTAGATCCACTCTTCCAATTACTCAGAACAGTACCACCTCTAGCTTGGGTTCCCATCTCTCTAGCTGCCCTCAGACAAAACGAACCCGCTGCCTTATTCGTTATCTTCATCACGGCAATTTGGCCCATTTTGATCAACACGGCAGTAGGAGTCAAAGAAATTCCCAGCGATTACAACAACGTCGCCAAAGTACTGCAATTAACTAAAAAAGAATACTTTTTCAACATTCTCATCCCTGCGGCACTACCCTACATTTTCACAGGGCTACGAATTGCGATCGGTCTAGCTTGGCTGGCAATTATCGCTGCTGAAATCGTCATGTCCGGTATCGTCGGCATTGGTTTCTTCATCTGGGAAGCTTATCAAAACAACAACGTCAGCGAAGTTATCCTTGCCCTAATTTACATTGGTGTAGTTGGTCTGTTACTCGACAAACTCATGGCTTGGATACAAACGCTGATCTTGCCAGCAGAACAAAAATAAGACAAGGGAGACAAGGAGGACAAGGGAGACAAGGGAGAAGTCAAAAGGCAAAAGTCAAAAATCAAAATCTCCCCGCACTCCGTCCTTACCAACTACCAATTACCAACTACCAATTACCAAATAGCCATGTCTGTATTCGTTGCTGTTGACCAAATAGATAAAGTTTTCAATCTCGTCGGTGGGGGACAATACATTGCTCTCAAAGGCATTGACCTTCAGATTAAAAAGGGTGAGTTTGTATCGCTGATCGGTCACTCTGGCTGCGGTAAATCGACGCTACTCAACATGATTGCAGGATTAGACCTGCCCACAGAGGGAATTGTCACTCTGGAAGGACAAAGAATTACCAAGCCAGGACCAGACCGAATGGTGGTGTTTCAGAACTACTCGCTTCTACCTTGGCGGACGGTACGGGAAAACATCGCCCTGGCTGTAGATGCTGTAATGAAGGGCGCACCTGCGGGAGAACGCCGCGCCATTGTCGAAAAGCACATCGATATGGTAGGTTTGCGTCCCCATGCCGATAAGCCACCAGGAATGCTATCGGGGGGACAAAAACAACGGGTGGCGATCGCCCGTGCTTTAGCGCTGCGTCCGAAGTTGTTGTTACTGGACGAACCCTTTGGGGCGTTAGATGCACTGACGCGGGGTAATTTGCAAGAACAGCTGATGCAAATCTGCGAAGAGAACCAAGTCACAGCCGTGATGGTGACGCACGACGTAGATGAAGCTGTATTGCTGAGCGATCGCATCGTCATGTTAACCAACGGACCCGAATCGAAAATTGGTGGCATTTTAGAAGTAGATATCCCCAGACCTCGTAAGCGGATGCAGGTTGTAGAACATCCCAGCTATTACAGTCTGCGCAGCGAAATGATCTACTTTTTAAATCAGCAAAAACGAGTTAAGCAAATTCGGGCGCGGAAAAAGACCGCTGTTGCTCGTCACGGGTTGGAAAAAGTCAATTTGGAAATCGGCTTCGTTCCCTTAACCGCTTGCGCACCACTGGCGATCGCTCAAGAAAAAGGTTTCTTTGCCAAGCATGGCTTAGATGAAGTCACCTTAGTACGGGAAACTAGCTGGCGCGGGATTGTCGATGGAATTGCAGGCGGCTACATCGATGCTGCCCAAATGCCTTCAGGGATGCCAATGTGGTTGACTTTGGGTGGTCATGAGAATAAACCGATACCCACGGTTACTTCTTTGACCATGACTCGTAACGGCAACGCCATCACCTTATCAAAACGCTTTTACGACCAAGGAGTTTACAACCTCACCGACTTCAAACAGCACTTGCTGCGTACCCGCGACCAGCGGCATACGATGGGGGTCGTACATCCTTCCTCAATGCACAGCGTCCTCTTGCGCTACTGGCTAGCCGCAGGTGGTATCGACCCCGATTTAGATGTTGACGTTCACACCATTCCCCCAGCCCAAATGGTTGCCGACCTCAAAGCGGGTAGTATTGATGGATTCTGCGTTGGCGAACCTTGGAACTACCGCGCTGCTGAAGAAGGAATTGGCTTTACCGCTGCTACCGATTTAGAAATTTGGCTGGGACACCCAGGAAAAGTTCTGGGCGTGCGGGAAGATTGGGCAGCAGCGTATCCTAACACGCATATCGCTCTAGTCAAAGCACTTTTAGAAGCTTGCTACTATTGCTCTTTGCCAGAAAATGCTGAAGAAATTCGTCACATTTTGGCACGGCGGGAATATGTTAGTACCAGCGTCGATTATATTCAGTTGCTAGACCCCGATAGCAGCAGTTGCGATCTGAGTAGTCCAATGCGGGAGTATGCTCACCACCAATTCTTTTCTGAAGCTGCAATCAATCGCCCCAGTCGCACGGAGCAAACTTGGATCGTGACTCAACTAGCACGTTGGGGTCACACTCCCTTCCCCAGAAATTGGGTAGAAATTATCGAACGGATCTGCCGTGTCGGAGTCTTCAGTACAGCTGCTAGAGAACTCGGCTTAGATGTCAGCTACACCCGCCAGCCGCTCAAACTCTTCGACGGGACTGTATTTAATGCCGACGACCCACTCGGCTATCTCAACAGTCTAGCAATCAAACGTGACTTCTCTGTAGCCGAAGTGATTCTCGACGCACCAATCCGCAGAGCAGCCTAGCTGAATTGTTAATGGGTAATGGGTAAAGTCGTAAGTCGTAAGTTGTAAGTCGTAAGTAGAGAAGAACTTGCCTCTCAGCAACTACCAACTACCAACTACCAATTACCAACTACCAACTACCAATTACCATAATGAACAACGCTTTTGCTTATACAGACATCGCCAGAAATCGTTTAGGCAAGCCACTCTCTACAGTGCAGTCTAATCGTCAGGCTTTCGTACAGATTAAGGACGTTTGTAAAGTCTATCCCACCAAAAACGGTCCCTTCACTGTCCTTGATGGGGTGAATCTCAGTGTCTATGAAGGGGAGTTTATTTGCGTGATCGGTCACTCCGGTTGCGGTAAGAGTACGCTGTTAAATATGGTTTCGGGTTTTGCTCATCCCACTTCAGGAGATGTTTTAGTTGATGGTAGTCCCGTGACTAAACCAGGACCAGATCGGATGGTGGTATTTCAAAACTATGCCTTGCTCCCTTGGCGGACTGCGTTTGAAAATGTCTATTTGGCAGTGAATGCCGTACATCCCAACAAGCCAGAAGCAGAAAAGCGGGCGATCGTGCGGGAACATTTGGCAATGGTTAGACTCGCGGAAGCCGCAGATAAGAAGCCACCGCAACTATCTGGGGGAATGAAACAGCGGGTTTCGATCGCCCGTGCTTTGGCAATTCGTCCCAAGGTGATGATTTTAGACGAACCTTTCGGGGCGTTGGATGCAATTACCAAAGAGGAGTTGCAGGAAGAGTTACTGAAAATCTGGAACGACCATAAATGCACCGTGTTAATGATCACCCACGATATTGACGAGGCACTATTCTTAGCAGATCGCCTGGTGATGATGACCAACGGTCCTCACGCTAAAATTGGCGAGGTGTTAGATATTCCTTTCGCCCGTCCCCGCGATCGCGCTCGCATCATGGAAGATCCACAATACTATCAACTGCGCAACTACGCTTTAGACTTCCTCTACAACCGTTTCGCCCACGACGATGTCGGTTAGTTATTAGTAGGGTGGGCGATGCCCACCCTACTGAGAAAGAAGTAATAATCGGCACAATAATTAGATTCAATAGATGTAATAATAGGTTCTAATTATATGGGCAAATCCCCTCCATAGAAGCTAGTAGAGCCGCTTGCGTATAGGATCTTATCTATCGCAACCATATAAGATTTATTCAATATTTATTTCATTAAATTAACTAAACTCGCTCTAAAAGTTGTAATCTATTTTTAATGTAACTTTTCAAGCAGCTCCAAAAGCTTCAAAGCACATAGTTTTTGAAGTCAATGACTGCCTGAAACCGGGATAAATATCTTGCAATTAACTTGTTGTTAATTGTTGCTTATGCCTGGAATTGCATTTAGGTTCGATCTTAGCCGATTCAGATTCAAGTTACTTGCAACTACTTTAACCTCTCAAAACAAGATACGGCGACAATCGCCATGTGGTTGAGAAACCTATATTTTGCTTTGTTGGTTGGTTGCAAAGTAGCAACTTATTACCAGCCAATTTCTTATCGAGATTTTTCAAAAAATGCCACTTTGAGATATTGAATTTCGTAATCCGACATCTAACCTTAGATGTATTCTAACTCGACATGTTGCGATCGGAAAATCTACCAAGCATCAAATTTTTTCGTAGTCATAAATAGTTTTGGCTCTATGTAGCAAGGTTGCTTAGTTTGCTGTTGTCTTTCGTCTCTTTCTCATGCAAATAACAAACAAAATTCACTTCAGAAATTTACGAGGCGATTTATTTGGTGGTTTAACCACCGCGATCGTTTCCTTGCCCCTAGCATTGGCATTCGGTGTTGCCTCTGGTGCTGGAGCCGTGGCTGGGCTTTACGGTGCAGTCTGCGTTGGTTTTTTTGCGGCGTTGTTTGGTGGCACGCCAACTCTAATTTCCGAGCCAACCGGACCGATGACCGTGGTGATGACGGCGATCGTTGCTGGTTTAACGGCAAGCAACCCTGAGAATGGCTTGGCAATGGCGTTTACCGTCGTGATGCTGGCGGGGATTTTTCAAATTATCTTTGGGGCATTTAAGCTAGGGAAATACGTGACGCTGATGCCCTACAGCGTGATCTCTGGCTTCATGTCTGGGATTGGAGTCATACTGATTATTTTGCAAATTGCGCCGTTTGTCGGGCAAGCAGCACCTAAAGGTGGGGTTTTGGGTACGGTGCAGAGCATACCTCAACTGCTAGCAAACACCGATCCAATCGAAGCTGGGTTAGGGGCGCTAACACTGGCAATTATTTTCTTAATGCCATCTAAATTCAAGCGTTTCGTCCCGCCTCAACTTGTAGCACTGGTAGTTGGCACAGTAGTTTCTCTGGTTCTCTTTCCAGGTGCAGATATTCGGCGGATTGGCGAGATTCCGATGGGATTGCCACAGTTACAGATGCCCATCTTTACTCCTGGTCAAATCACAACCATGTTTCTCGATGGTGTTGTTCTAGGGATGTTGGGCTGTATTGATACTTTGCTGACTGCCGTAATTGCCGACAGTATTACACGTACTCAACACAACTCTGATCAAGAATTAATCGGTCAAGGGATTGGTAACTTAGTTTCTGGACTGTTTGGCGGCTTACCTGGCGCAGGTGCGACAATGGGTACGGTGGTGAACATTCAAACGGGTGCAACCACAGCTATATCTGGAATAACTCGCGCTTTAATTCTACTAGTCGTCGTTTTAGGGGCTGCAAGTTTGACTCAGGTGATTCCAATGGCTGTATTAGCTGGAATTGCCCTGAAAGTTGGGATTGACATTTTAGATTGGAGTTTCTTAAAACGCGCCCACAAGGTTTCCCTGAAGGGAACGCTAATTATGTATGGGGTGCTGTTACTGACGGTATTTGTCGATCTGATTGTGGCGGTTGGAGTGGGAGTGTTTATTGCTAACATCTTGACCATCGAGCGTTTATCTAATCTGCAAGCGCAAGATGTCAAAACCATTAGCGATGCCGATGATGAGATCGTATTAAATCAGGAAGAAAAACAGTTACTCGATCGCGCTAACAATCGCGTGCTGTTATTCTACCTCAGCGGACCGATGATTTTCGGCGTATCCAAAGCGATCGCCCGCGAACATACAGCAATGGCAGACCACGATGTTTTGGTTCTAGATTTGAGCGATGTACCGATGCTAGGTGTGACTGCTTCTTTAGCAATTGAAAATGCAATAAAAGATGCAGTCGAACAGGGTCGTCACGTTTTTATCGTTGGTGCCACTGGTTCCGTGCAGCGGCGGTTAGAAAAGTTAGGCATCTTCGATCTTTTACCCCCACAAAATTTAATGACAGATCGGCTGGCTGCATTGCGACAAGCAGTTGCATTGGTAAATAGTAATGATAGGGTTACTGCCGATGTTGGAAGTGCTTCGAGCCAAGGTTTGAGCGATTTCACCGATCCAGCACTGCAACAATAAGTGGTAATTCGTAAGTCGTAAGTCGTAAGTCGTAAGTTTGAATTAAGTTGCCTCTTACGTCTTGCCTTTTACCTTTTCTCAGGCGATCGCTATACTGATGCACCATAACAGTGAGATATTAGTTAGTATCGGTAGACAGCAATGCGAGTTTAAGAGCATGATAAGTCCTTGGAAAAAACTAGCGATTTCAACTAAAGAGTTATTGGCAGATGAAGGTTTCCTCAAAAGCATTCACCTAGTTGAGAACCTAGTTTCAAAAATTTTGTCACTCGCTCTAGTGAGTGTTATATTAGTTTCTTTAGTTGACTTAATCATTTTTTTGTATCAAGATTTATTTAGGGAGCCGATTGGTTTTTTCAATAAGACTCTCATCGAAATTTTCGGGATGTTCCTGAATATTCTCATTGCTCTAGAATTATTAGAAAATATTACTGCTTACCTCAGAAAACACGTCGTTCAAGTTGAACTAGTAATTGTAACCGCCTTGATTGCTGTAGCCCGCAAGCTGATTATTTTTGATTTTAGTAAAGCTACAGGTATAGATTTAATCGGTCTAGCAACGGCTAGTTTTGCCCTCTCAATTAGTTATTGGCTCATTCGTCAAATGAACAGAAAGCATAGAGAAGATCGCAGGTAATATATAGAAAATAAGTATAAGTCTTGCTCGACTTAGCGCTGATTGAATTTGAGCGCGATCGCCCCAACTCAAATAATTTACAAAATGCTTGAGTTAATATTAATATTTAATTATAGCAAGAATTAAAAACTTGTTTTAAAGTTGAGCGAATGAGTTTCGTGACCAAAACAGGGAGTAGGGAGCAGGGGCAATGCCCACTTTACTGGAAAAACTAGCAAATGATTATCATCGCTCGTAAATTCTTGCGCCATGAAGTGTGAAGTGTGTTATGACGATTCCCTGCGGGATAGCTTTGCTGAATCCAAATCGCTGTAGTAGCAGCAATTAGTTGTTGAAAGTCAAAAGTCAAAAGTTAAAAGTCAAAAATCTAGTGCTATGACAGTTCTAATGTTAGTTGGGAAAATGTCATTTATCGGATCGTGCCGCGCTCACTGTACTTTGACAAATGACGAATGACAAATGACAACATTTTGCTGAAATCTGTATTGAATAAAAATCTACGACCGAAACTTACTTAACAGGCAATCCTCGTGTTAGAAGCGTGCGTATTAGCAACAATATTGTGCGGATTTTTCGGTATCATCTTCAAAAAGAATCTTGTGATGAAAATCGTCTCTATGGATGTCATGAGTACGGGGGTAATTGCCTATTACGTGCTGATTGCATCGCGAGATGGTTTGTTCGCACCGATTGTTTCAGATGTCCAAAATGTCGCTTACTCCGATCCGGTTCCCCAGGCAGTCATATTGACAGCGATCGTGATTGGATTTTCAATTCAGGCTTTAATGCTAGTTGGTGTGATGAAATTGGCAAGAGATAATCCGACATTAGAAAGCAACGAGATCGAGAAAAATAATACGCCATGAGTACCACTACGATCGCCTGGATTGCACTACCGTTTTTTGTCGGATTTGTCGCTTATCTGTTCCCCAAACTCGATCGGTATCTCGCATTATGCGTGGCACTGGTTTCGGGGACATATGCGTTGCTGCTATTTGTTACATCTCCACTATCACTACAGTTACTAGATAGTTTCGGTGTCACATTATTAGTAGACCGATTGAGCGGCTACTTTATATTGACTAATGCCTTGGTAACGGCAGCGGTGATTCTTTACTGCTGGCGCAGTGGTAAGACAGCTTTTTTTTACGCACAGATTATCATCCTACATGGCAGCCTCAATGCTGCGTTTGTCTGTGCGGATTTTATTAGTCTATACGTGGCGCTAGAGGTAATTGGTATTGCGGCATTTCTCTTAATTGCTTATCCTCGAAGCGATCGCTCGATTTGGGTTGGCTTGCGCTATCTGTTTGTCAGCAACACGGCAATGCTGTTCTATCTAGTTGGCGCAGTACTGGTCTATCAGGTGCATCATTCATTTGCTTTTGCCGGTTTGCGTGGCGCACCAATCGAAGCACTTGCCCTCATCTTCTTGGGACTCTTGACAAAAGGAGGAGTCTTCGTGTCGGGCTTGTGGTTGCCGTTAACCCACTCCGAATCGGCAACGCCAGTATCAGCAATGCTGTCGGGAATTGTGGTAAAAGCTGGCATTTTTCCGATAGTGCGGTGCGCCCTGATGTTCGACGAGGTGGATGCGATCGTCCGCATTTTTGGAGTTGGGGCAGCGCTGCTAGGAGTATTCTATGCAATCTGGGAACAAGACAACAAGCGCACGTTGGCGTTGAGTACGATATCGCAGCTAGGCTGGATTCTTGCTGCACCTGAAGTAGGCGGCTTTTATGCGCTGGCGCACGGGCTGGTTAAATCGGCGCTATTTCTGAGCGTGGGTGCTTTACCGAGCCGAAACATCAAGGAACTGCAACACCAGCCAATCGGTACTGCAATCTGGATTGTCTTGGTCGTAGGTAGCCTCTCAATTTCCGGCTTTCCCCTATTGGTTGGCTTTGGGGCGAAAATGTCAACCCTGAACAACGTGTTGCCCTGGCAAACAATCGCCATGAATGTTGCGGCTATAGGAACGGCAACAGCATATGCCAGATTTATCTTTCTACCCCATCAGCGACAAGAGAGACAACAGGAAGTTAATTATGGTTTCTGGGTAGCGGTAACGCTGTTAATCGGTGCATTGGTTGTGACAAACGTGCTGTATTACGAAGCGTATACCGTGGCGAATATGGTCAAAGCAATCGCGATCGTTGGCGTTGGCTGGTTGGCATATTTGACGATCTTTCGACGGACAGTACTCAGGTTACCGCGTATGCTCGAACAATTCGAGCATCTAATTGGCGTGATGAGTTTGATGTTAATCCTACTTTTCTGGATGGCGTGGGCATGATTGGATATCTGAATCTCATACTACGACTGGCTATCTGGTTTTTGCTCACTGCTAATTTTAGTGTGGCAAATATCATCATCGGCGTTGCTGTTGCCTTTTTATTGCCAGGAAGCCCCAAATCGCGAGCAGCTTTAAAAGACTGGCTGCGGGCGCTGGGTAAGATCCTCATAGCAATTCCACAGGCATATGTTGAGGCATTTGAAATCATTTTCCGTCCCCATACTCAAGAAGAAGTCACCTTAGAACGAGTGCCACCGCGACGGACACCAGGTCTGATATTTCTAGATATTTTCCTGATTACCTTTACGCCAAAAACCATTGTCTTGAAATACCGCGAAGACGGCTGGTACGAAGTCCATCGGGTGCGACGGAGGAAAACATGAATCTGGTATTGATTGCAATGATTCTGGCTCTGCTGATCCCGATTTACGTCGCATGTAAGGATGGCAACATTTGGCAAACTATGTTGGCATTTGCCAGTATTGCGACAAAAACATCAGTCACGATCTTAGTCGTATCCGTCTTGCGCGATGACTGGTCGATTGGTGTGGTAGGAGTCATTATTCTCAGCGTGGGGAATGCTTCACTGATGCTGCTGGCACAAGTGATTAAACGAATGAGCGATTTATTAAACGAGTAATATGGCAATCGACGTGTTGAGTTATACCTGCATGGGTATAGGAGTATTTTTCTGGTT
The DNA here is from genome assembly GCF_003991895.1 of Chroococcidiopsis cubana SAG 39.79. NCBI lineage: Bacteria > Bacillati > Cyanobacteriota > Cyanophyceae > Chroococcidiopsidales > Chroococcidiopsidaceae > Chroococcidiopsis > Chroococcidiopsis cubana. The sequence goes on along the minus strand of NZ_RSCK01000006.1, from coordinate 176,693 downwards.
TTGGGGAACCTTCCCCCTGCTAGGCAAGCGATCGCTATTATTTAAACTGCACGGTCTTTCAGTTGCAGATACACTCGGATCGATGAGTATCATCATCGGGCTACTGCTAAAAAGACCCAGAGAATCGCCGTTACTGATCCTCGCCATTATTTCCTTGGCGATTTGGAATACAGTGCTGGGGTACGTGTTGGCATACTGTTCCAGTAGCAGGGGTAGCAATGATGGATAGCTATATCTATGTCTTAGTGGCTCTGTTGCCGCTGTCCGCTGCGATGGTCGTCTTTCAGGTCAATCCATATCATGCCTTGGTGATTCGCGGCATTTTGGGAGCCGTGGCAGCAATGGTCTATGCAGTTTTGGGGGCGGCGGATGTGTCTTTGACCGAAGCATTAGTCGGTACAATGCTAGCGATTACTCTCTATGCCGTGGCGGTGCGATCGTCAATGGTGATGCGTCTAGGCGTACTTGCAGAAGGAGCGATCGCGACAGATAGCGAAGGCGATCGCCATTTTGGGCAACTGCTAGATGACTTACGGGCAATTTTGGGCAAACGTCACATGCGACTTGAGTTAGTGACCTACAAAGACCAACAGGATTTGCACCAAGCGCTGATGGAGAAAGAAGTACACGCAACTTGTACGCGACCCGAAGACATAGATTTCACAACGCCTGATGCGGAAAAACAACCCTACCATACCGTCACCAGAGTGCAGCGGATCTATGACATCATACAAGCCGAACTTTCATCACCTGCAACAAGCATTACCTATGTCAGCATTCCAGAGGAGAAACATTCATGAAATGGGTCTACATTGCCGCAGGAATAGCTTTGTTTGTCAAAATCCTCATCATGTCCAATCCCGCACCGGATTTCTCGCTGTCAATTGTCGAATCAGTTGTACGAGATAGCGGAGTACCCAATGCGGTTTCAGGGATTATTTTTAGAAATCGACTGTACGACACCATTTTTGAGGTGGTCGTATTTACGATCGCCATTATGGGCGCTCATTTTTTGTTAGCGAACGAACAGCCATCCGCTAAAGTCTATCGTTTTACAGATCAGCCATCAATTGTACTGGCGCGATTAGGGGCGACAATTGCAGCTTTAGTGGGGATTGAACTGGCGATTCGGGGACATCTCAGCCCAGGCGGCGGTTTTGCGGCTGGGGTAGCGGGAGGAACGGCGATCGGTCTGGTGGCAATTACTTCATCACCAGAGAAGATGCAAAGTATCTACAAGCGCTGGCACGCTGCTACATGGGAGAAAGTTTCGGTGCTGATTTTCGTCCTCTTAGCGGCAATAACTCTGTCTGGATTTGAACTACCGCACGGAGAGTTGGGCGCACTTGTCAGCGGCGGAGTAATTCCGCTACTTAATATCCTGGTAGCCGTCAAAGTCGCCTTGGGTTCTTGGGCAGTTATATTAGTTTTTATTCGTTATCGCGGACTGTTGTAAATGGCTATTAGGGTGCGTTAATAACGCACCCTACTCGATCTAATTCAATCTACAATTTTGAAATAGCTTGCCTTCAGATTCAGAGAATTTGGATCGACACCTTGAAGAATAGCAATCAGATCTGGTGATTGTCCTGGGCTATTTACATATATACCCGTTCCTTGAGGTAATCCTACTGGTGCAGCACCCAGACTATATCGAACTTCTATAGCGCGATCGTGCCTTAGATCGCCCTCCCATTTGTTGAGTTCGATCGCGTCTTCATTTTTATTAAAGTCTGTAATTAGACCGTAATTACGGTTGTCACCTCGATAGAGCGGTTGCATTTCGCCATAAGACCTTCCACCCAAGACAAAAGTATCTGCCCCTCTACATCCAGTCATGACATCGATTTCGTCTGTTCTGCTATGGTGAAAAGCGCCTTGAATTCTGTCATTGCCAGCACCCCCATTTATAGTATCGTTCCCAAACCAGCCGAACAATTCATCGTTCCCATTTTCGCCATATAAATAGTCATCATTAGAACTACCATTGATATAGTCATTTCCACTACCGCCAAATATAAAATTAGTGCCGCTGTCAACGTCATTCCGGGCAACTAAAATGTCATGACCATTACCACCAAATATGACATTGCTACCATTACCACCGTCGATCTTGTCGTTACCGTCTCCACCTTGTAACAGGTCATTACCATCGTCACCGTTCAATATATCGTTACCTGCTTGTCCAAAAATGGCATCATGTCCTGCTCCACCGAATATAGTATCGCTATCCGTTGTACCGAATATGACATCATTTTTATCTGTACCAACTAATGCCTTGTCTATACCAACAGCTACGCTCATATCTAATTCTCTACAAACTTAGATCGATCTCTCGATTTATCTTGTTAGTCAAGAGACTTTGCCAATTTATCTCAAGCAGACAATGGCATGACTCTCGAAAATTAGAATGGACGTAGTTTCATCTAAAACTTTCAAATGTTTATATATCTATAAAAAGTCAGAATTATGATAGGGTAAGCAATGCCCGCCCTACTCTTTATTTGCGTGAAAGATTGTGAATTAAATTGCTTTTAACTTGTCAGAGAGCAAAATAAATTTATCAAAAGATTTAATTTAGATAAAATTAGTATTAAGCCTTACCCGCGATCGCCTCTAAATGCGCGTTCAAGGGCATGGCAGCAACCCTCACCTGTAATCGATCGTGAAACAGCGAGCCTTACTGCTAGTCAATCGTCATGCCCGTCACGGACAGCAGCGGATTGCTGCTGCCATAGAACAGTTACAGCAGTTAGATTTAGATTTATTAGAAAAGCCAATAGAACATCCTCGGCAGTTAGCCGAACTGATCCGCTACTATCGCCATCAAGTAGACTTAGTAATTATTGGTGGTGGAGATGGGACGCTCAACGCGGCAGTAGATGCATTAGTCGAGACTAGATTACCTTTAGGAATATTACCTCTAGGGACTGCTAACGATCTAGCTCGAACTTTAGAAATTCCCAATTCTCTACCTGAAGCGTGTGAGATTATTGCGAGTCAAAAAGTCCGTTGGATTGACTTAGGTTGGGTGAATGGCAAGCATTTTTTTAACGTTGCTAGCCTCGGTTTGAGCGTCCAAATCGCTAAGAAACTGACGAAAGAGTCTAAACGTCGATGGGGAGTTTTAGCCTATGCAATGGCAGCAATTCAGGTTCTCTGGCAATCTCGACCCTTCAGAGCCGAAATTCGGATTAATAATCAAGATGCGATTCGAGTCAAAACCGTACAAATTGCCGTTGGTAACGGACGCTACTACGGTGGTGGCATGGCAATCACTCATGATGCGGCGATCGACGATCGCAGGCTAGACTTATACAGTCTGGAATTGCGTCACTGGTGGCAGATGATTCCTTTATTACCCGCAATGCGTCAAGGTAGGCATACAGCCTTACCTGGAGTCCGTACCTTGCACGGTCAAAAAATCCGTGTTGCGACTAGAAAACCCCGTCCCATTAATACCGATGGAGAAATCACCGCTTACACTCCCGCAGAATTTCGCGTCATTCCCCAAGCGGTAGCAGTTTTAGTACCAGATTAGTACTAAAGCGATCGAGTAAGGAAAATTAAGACAGCAAAGAGCAGCGAACAATGGCACAAGTATTGAGTGTTTTTATTTCTAATTTACGACTTACGACTTACGACTTACGATTTAGCTAACATGCATTTAAAATTTTCACACGATATTAAATCTTTACTAGAAAAACTATCTCAACAACCTTTAACTTTAAGCGATATTTTGGCAGGAACTTCAGAACGAGGTTTTAGTCTTGTTATTGCCTTACTTGTCTTACCATTTTTATTCCCTCATCCGCCTGGTTTTACTGGCATACCAGGAATAGCTTGCTTAATTTTATCCCTACAAATGGCATTGGGAAGGCGATCGCCTTGGTTACCGAAAAAAGTTGCTCAATTCAAATTTCCTCGCTGGTTTGCCCAGCAATTGTTACAAAACTTGAAAAGGTGTACCAGATTGCTAGAAAGAATCGTTCGTCCTCGCATGTTGAAAATAGCGGGAAATCCTTATATTTGGCAATTTAACGGGTTTTGTATTGCTTGGTTAGCTATTTTATTAATGTTACCAATTCCACTGACAAACTCTTTTCCAACTATTGGTATTTTAGTACTGGCAGTAGCAACACTAGAAGATGATGGATTATTGATGTGTGTTAGCTATATATATACTATTGTCATTACCTTAATATTTGCCTTTTTAATTTACGCTCTTTGGCGAGGTTCTAGTTTATTACCGAGTTTATTTCAATAGAAAAATGTAGAGACGTTACATGTAACGTCTCTACATTTTTAGGTCAAAGTTTTTATACCAAAATACAACCTGCCCTTGGAGGTAGATTCAAATTCATTTGCGATCCATCAGCAATAGACTCAATTTCTGCACTCCCAAATAACAACTTGCTGGGGTGCGATCGCAACTTATTTGTGTCGAAACTAACTTGTGCTGAGTCAGTACCAGTATTGACAGCTACGACAATTTCTTCTGAGCCTAAAGTTCGCGCAAAAACATAAACCAAGCCCTGTGCGTGTAACACTTGATAATCTCCCGTACGCAAGGCAGGATATGCATGGCGTAAGGCAATCAACTGACGGTGGTATTCGAGAATTTCCCGATCCCAAGTGGCTTCGAGAGGGAAACCCCGCCGAGAGTCTGGATCGATTTTGCCTGGTAAACCAACTTCGTCACCATAGTAGATGCTAGGAGCGCCAGGAAATGTTAATAGCAATAGGGTAGCAAGTTCAACACTAGGGCGATCGCCTCCTGCAATCGAAATTAGTCTCGCCGTGTCGTGGCTAGCGAGTAAATTCAACTGCGTTAACTGAATTTCCCAAGGATACAATTGCAGCAATTCTTGCATTTTTGTGGCATATTCAGCTGCAAACAGGGGTGGATAGGGATAGTAGGAACGGTCTTGTACTTGTGTCATATCCACGCGATCGCCAGCCGTAAAAGCGATTGTCGGTGCGGCAAACAAGTAATTCATCACGCCGTCAAATTGCGTGCCGTCCAGCCATTCTCGCGAATCTTCCCACACTTCACCGACAATATAAGCATCGGGATTGATGGCTTTGACGCGATCGCGAAACTCTTGCCAAAAACCAGGAGTTCTAATTTCAAACGGCACATCTAACCGCCAGCCGTCGATGCCGAATTTCAGCCAATATTCGGCAATCTCCATAATGTATTCTCGCACTTCTGGGTTATCGTGATTGAACACGGGTAAAGCGCGATTTCCAGCCCAGCCTTCGTAATTAGCAGGGCGATCGCCATCATAAGGACACAAGGGCCATTTTTCAATCTTGAACCAATCTACCCAAGGAGAGTAGGGACCATTTTCGAGAATGTCGTGAAAAAAGAAAAAGCCCCGACTGGCATGATTGAAGACTCCATCCAAAACAACCTTAATATCGCGGCTGTGACAAGCTTCTAGCAATTCTTGAAAAGCTTCATCTCCGCCTAACATCGGATCGACTCGATAGTAGTCGTGGGTGTGATAGCGGTGATTGCTAGCAGATTGAAAGATCGGGGTGAAGTAGATGGCGTTAATGCCTAACGTTTGCAAATAATCTAATTGCTCCATCACACCCCAGAGATCGCCACCCTTATAACCTTGAAGAGTGGGCATTTCTTCCCATTCTTCCCAAGTAGCGTTTTTTAACAGCCGTTTGCGGGGTTGTTGACTCTTAGCAAAGCGATCGGGAAAAATTTGATAGAAAACAGCGTGTTTTACCCAGTCTGGGGTGGTAATCTCCATAGTCACTTTCTAGCCCTTCATTGACAAGGTACAAATACTCTCCATTCTGTGGCTCTAACCAGGGGGTGAATGTCGCGATCGCTTTTTGACAGTTATCAGTGACTAGTGGCTAGTGGCTGGTGGCTAGTAGTCAATAGGGTTGGGGGAGCCAGTGCGGTCTTGGGGGTGGCGCTATCGCGGACTTCGTCGCCCCCTATGAGCAACTGGCGCTATCGGGGTGTGGGGTGTGTAGGAAGTGTGGGGTATAGAGAATTTTGAATGCGCGAATTGTTTTGCTCCCTCTGCTCCCTGCTCCCTGCTCCCTAAAGATGGGGAAAACTACGACTAGCGGTAGCACCACACCAAATTTTACGATAATTTTGGAGTTTGGGAAGTGCGATCGCTGCTGCTCAACTGCTCTATGCCTGCCAAAGCCGAGCTAACCGCGATCGCCCCAGACTCCCAGGAATTCTTCATGTGTAGTGCTGATAAATTTCTGCCTCTAGATTCTTAACAACTTTTACACCTAGTCCTCTACACTAATTTTGGGAACGAAAGGCAGTCGGGAGGAATTTGTGAAAAAAGTACTAGGAATTATTCTCGGTGGCGGTGCTGGAACTCGTCTTTATCCGCTGACTAAGCTACGAGCTAAGCCAGCCGTACCATTAGCAGGGAAGTACCGCTTAATCGATATTCCTGTCAGTAATTGTATTAACTCAGAGATTTACAAAATATACGTTTTAACACAATTCAACTCGGCTTCACTCAATCGCCATATTGCCCGTGCATACACCTTTTCTGGTTTTACTGAAGGCTTTGTAGAAGTCCTGGCAGCTCAACAAACGCAGTACAGCACTAACTGGTTCCAGGGTACGGCAGATGCAGTGCGTCAGTATCTTTGGTTGATGGAAGAGTGGAACGTGGACGAATATTTAATCTTGTCGGGAGATCACCTCTACCGCATGGACTATCGCCAATTTGTCGAGCGTCACCGCGAAACTGGTGCTGATGTGACTCTTTCTGTGATCCCGATCGAACAACGTCGCGCTTCTGACTTTGGCTTGATGAAAATTGACAGTGCGGGACGGGTAATCGACTTTAGCGAAAAACCCAAAGGTGATGCACTGCTGAACATGCAGGTCGATACTACAGTATTGGGGTTAAATCCAGAAGAGGCGAAGCAAAAACCATACATCGCTTCAATGGGGATTTACGTTTTTAAACGCGATGTCTTAATCAAGTTGCTGAAAGAAGCGCCAGAACAAACTGATTTCGGGAAGGAAATTCTGCCAGCTTGTGCGAAAGAGTACAACATTCAAGCCTACTTGTTTAACGATTACTGGGAAGACATCGGAACGATTGAGGCGTTCTACGATGCTAACTTATCGTTGACAAAGCAACCCTATCCAGCTTTTAGCTTCTACGAGGAAGAAGCACCAATTTACACTCGCGCTCGTTACTTGCCTCCTACTAAAATGATGGATTGTCAGGTAACAGAATCAATCGTTGGCGACGGTTGTATTTTGAAAAACTGTCGCGTACATCATTCAGTCTTAGGCGTGCGATCGATTATCCAAGCAGGCTCGATTGTAGAAGATGCGCTACTCATGGGGGCAGATTTCTACGATCCCCATATAGAGGAAAGACAAACAGTTTGTGCAGATGGTGAAATCGAGAACGTTCCTCTGGGAATTGGTGCTAACACCATTATCAGACGAGCAATTATTGACAAAAATGCCCGGATCGGTTGTGATGTCCGCATCATCAACAAAGATAGGGTTGAAGAAGCAGATCGAGAAAGCGAAGGCTTCTATATCCGCAGTGGCATCGTTGTCGTGCTGAAAAACGCCGTTATTTCGGATGGAACCGTTATTTAGTGGTGAGTGATGCGTGGTGAGTGATGAGTGGAAGAATTGAAAATAATTTTCTACTCGTATAATGTGCAGCTTCTTTGTTCCCCCCTTAAAAAAGGGGGGCTAGGGGGATCTTTTCATGAGTAAGGTAGTTCTGCGATCCTCCAACTTCCTTAAAAAGGGGGCATTAGATCAGTCGTACACGGGTTTACTCTTTACTCCCTACTCTCTAATTCTGCTCGTTGGTTTACCAGGGAGTGGAAAATCTACTTTAGTAGGACAACTGGTAGCAGCAGACTCAAAGCTACAACCCATATCAACTGACAAAATTCGAGAACGCCTATTTGGGAATGAGGTGATTCAGGGGGAATGGTTGCTAGTTTGGCGCGAGGTGCAACGGCAATTTCAAAGGGCTGCAATTCAAATTTCGCGCGGCGAAGTCAGTACGGCAATTTACGATGCAACTAATGCCCAACGCAGACATCGGCGAGAAGTCATCGTTTACGCTCGTGCTGCGGGGTTCAAGCAGATTGTAGGACTTTGGGTCGATACTCCTGTATGGTTATGTCTAGCGCGAAATCGACGGCGCGATCGCCAAGTCCCTGAAGAGGTCATATTACGGATGCATCGTCAGCTGCGCGATGCGCCACCGAGTTTATCTGAAGGGTTAGATTGTTTGCTGCGTTCCAGTCAATTATCTGTTTGCACTTCAGCCGCTTCACCAAGTTAAGGTAGTAGGAACGCACACCGCACGCTCCTATTAAGTCTAACTAGCTGTAAAAGGGTCGAAAGCTTCTTTCTCTTCTTAGCGGACGATTGTATGATTCCTCAATCCAAGTTCTCACTTCATTTTCTGAGTTAAAATCAAACGTTTCGCCTGTTATCGGGTCGTAAAGCTTCCACAACGAACGACCTATTTTATCTTCGGTTTGCCACACTCGCATTTCTGCATTGTGACTCCAAGCGGTAACGAGCGATCGCCACATCTTTTTCAACCACGATCTGCGAGTTGGTCGATTGTGTTGCGGTTCTGGTTTGTAGTTGTAAATTTGTTCTAGTTTTTGAATGTTTTGTTGATAATTCATCACGATCTCGCCTCCTGAAGGAATCAGGTCATTATTTCGCGTGCGTTCCTTCTGGATATTTCCTTACTTCCGTCTCTCTCAGCATCTGGTGAAGAGTGTTTTTAAGAGAGATGAACGATTTATTTTCTGTATTTATTGTAACTAAATTTTCTGAAAATCGGTTGAAATCTTAGTTCAATAGTCACGAAATTCTGACAAAATAGCGAACAAGCATGAAATTACTCCTCGCAGCTTCAGATTCTTCTACATGATTTCTGCTTTCATAGCGGCTTTCAATTGGGTAAAACACGCAATCGAGAATTGCTATCAAGAGTGACTTGTATCGATCTACACAGAACAAAAGACGATAATTGTATACAGTATTCAAAATTATGTAACTGACTTAAAAGTTAGCATTACTATTGCTAAGCTACTGCAAGTATTTGGCGCGATCGCACTAACTTTTGACTCCTAACTTTTGACTTTTGACTTGCTACTATGAACTATACCTTTGATTTTTCAGTGATTTGGAATAACATAGGTTTGTTTACGGCGGGAGCATTTGTCACCATTAGGTTATCGTTAATTGCGATCGCCTTTGGATTGATTCTTGGCATCGTAGGAGCGTTATTTAGAACCTCTGAAAATCGGTTTTTGAATTGGTTAGCGATCGCCTATGTTGAGGCTATCAGAAATACGCCATTTTTAATCCAACTTTTCTTTATATTCTTCGGATTGCCGAATTTAGGTATTAAGCTAACAGCAGAACAAGCAGCAATTTTATCATTAGCTGTCAACTTTGGGGCTTATTCTACAGAAATCGTCAGAGCAGGTGTAGAAAGCATTCATAAAGGGCAAGTTGAAGCAGGCTTGGCACTAGGATTCAAACCCTTATCGGTGTTTCGCTATATTGTTTTAACTCCGGCATTATCAAATATTTATCCAGCTTTAGTTGGTCAAATTATTCTTGCGGTTTTATTTACTAGTGTTGTCTCTCAAATTGCAGCTGAAGACTTGACATTTGCTGGGGACTATCTGAATTCCAGAACTTTCCGCAGTTTTGAGATTTACTTCACGATTTCTCTCATTTATCTAGCTATTGTTTGGTTAATTAAAGGATTAACTTACGCTATAGAGAAACGGTTTTTTGAATTTGCTAAATATAGACGCTAATCCATGACATATTTATCGTGTTTTGGCTAGTGTACAGGCGGGTTTATCAAACACTTAAGACTACGGCAAATATTTACGATAAAAACCCGCCCGTACAAATGCATCACTTTTGACTTTTAACTTTTGACTTTCTAAAAATGGATGAATTTACTATACCAATCATTTTGAAAAACCTCATAATTGCAACCCAATGGACGTTGATTTTATCTGCGATCGCATTTATTAGTGGTGGAATTATTGGTTTTCTCGTGATGTTGATGCGGATTTCTCCGAACCAGTGGATTCGAGGCATTAGTTGGATTTACATTGAGTTTTTTGAAGGAACGCCGCTATTATTACAATTGTTTCTTGCCTTTTTCGGACTCTCTGTGGTTTTCGGAGTTAATTTGTCACCTTTACAAGCAGCAACTTTAGCTTTAACGGCTTTTACTAGTTCATTTTTAGCAGATATCTGGCGGGGTTCTGTAGCTGCTATTCCTCAAGGACAATGGGAAGCAGCATCAGCATTAGGTTTTGGCTATTTCAAAAAACTTAGATTGATTGTATTACCACAAGCACTCAAATTATCGATCGCACCAACCGTAGGATTTGCCGTACAAGTTATCAAAGGAACTTCTTTGGCTTCTGTAATTGGCTTTACTGAATTATCTCGCGCTGCGGCGCAAATTAATAATGTGACTCTGCGATCGCTATTAGTATTCTCACTTGCAGGTTTGATTTATTTCTGCTTGTGTTATCCCCTTTCTATTTTAAGTCAAAATTTAGAACGAAAATTAACATACAAAGCTTGAAAAAATCAGTCTAACGGCTAGTTCCGACTCCCGATTTCCTATTTACCTCAAATGAACGCGATTCCTAAAAAGTGGCTGCAATTCATCACGCTGTTTTTGGCAAGTTTATTAATGATGGCGAGTATTGCTGCTTGTAACTCGTCAGAATCATCTTATGTCAAATCGATGTCAGTGACATCTGGTACTGCGTCAGCTACTAGCCTACCTGGTGTAAATTCTGGAACAACGCTAAAACAAATTCAATCTACTGGCAAGGTACGAGTTGCTGTTCCAGATGATTTTCCCCCGTTTGGTGCTGTGGGACCAGATATGCAAGTGCGCGGCTATGACATTGATGTAGCACGGGAGATAGCTAAAGGTTTAGGGGTCGAGTTGGAATTAGTCCCCGTGGTTGGTAATTACCGAATTCCGTTTTTGCAAACAAATCGGGTAGATATGGTAATTTCGAGTTTGGGTAAGAACAAAGAACGAGCCAAAATTATTGATTTTTCCATACCATATGCTCCTTTTTTCTCAGGAATTTATGGCAGACAAAATGTTAAAGTTGCTTCTATGGAAGACTTGAAAGGTCGTACCGTAGGTGTTGCTCAAGGCTCTTTAGAAGATTTAGAACTGTCTAAACTACCTACTGGAACAGTTAAAATGAAACGTTTTGCTAGTAACAGCTTAACGGCATCAGCATTAGTATCGGGACAGGTAGAACTGATTGCAACTGGCAACGTGGTAGCGGCTAAATTAATGCGAGATAACCCCGATAAACAAATCGATCGCAAGCTTGTGCTGAAGAATTCTCCTTGTTACATTGGCGTACGACGTGGTGATACCGATCTTTTACAAAGAGTTAATGCGATTATTACAGATTTGAAAACCTCGGGAAAGTTGAATAGTTTTTCTCAGAAATGGTTGGGAGAACCTCTGGCAGAATTGCCTACTGTATAAAAAGTCAAAAGTCAAAAGTCAAAAGTTAAAAGTCAAATGTATAGTGGGCATTGTCCACCATGCAAATAGATATAAATAGTTAATGGGAAAAGTATCAGTTTATGGCATACCCTCACTCCGAAATAAGTTCAAGTAATATCGCTAGTACTGACTTGAAGCCAATTGTTATTGCTAGAAACGTGGAAAAGTGGTATGGCAATAATTTTCACGTTCTTAAAGGCGTTAGTCTGACAGTTAATCGAGGTGAAGTCGTGGTTTTAATGGGACCATCTGGTTCGGGTAAATCAACTTTTATTCGGACTTTAAATGGTTTGGAGCCTTATCAAAAAGGTAGCATTGAAATTGATGGAACGAAGATTTCTCATAATCTCAAAAATATCGAAATCGTACGTCGAGAAGTAGGAATGGTGTTTCAACAATTTAATTTATTCCCTCATTTAACTGTACTAAAAAACGTGACTCTCGCTCCAATTCATTTGCGCGGAATGACAAAAAGCAAGGCTGAAGAAATGGCGATGCAACTATTAGAAAGAGTCGGAATCGACCATCAAGCAAATAAATATCCAGGTCAACTATCTGGCGGACAACAACAGCGAGTGGCGATCGCGCGTGCTTTAGCAATGAAACCAAAAGTCATGTTATTTGACGAACCAACATCAGCTCTCGATCCAGAAATGGTACAAGAAGTATTGCAGGTAATGCGATCGCTGGCTAATTCTGGGATGACGATGGTTTGCGTGACTCATGAAGTTGGTTTTGCTCGCGAAGTTGCCGATCGCGTTATCTTTCTAGCTGATGGTTATTTAATAGAAGATACCACACCATCGGAATTTTTCAATAACCCAAAAGAAGAGAGAACTAAAAAGTTTCTGTCGCAGATTTTGCACTGAATTCCTGTTAAAATTCGAACGATACATCAGCGCGATCGCAAATTATATTTGCATTGATAAATATGGTAGGTAAACTTACTACACATGTCTTAGACACAGCTCAAGGTTGTCCCGCTCGACAAATGACAATTGAATTGTGGTTGGTTAGCTCAAATGGAGAAAAAACGCTATTAAAAACTATTCATACTAATAATGACGGTCGTACGGACTCACCATTATTAGTAGATGAAGAACTCAAATCAGGTATTTATGAACTAGTTTTTTCTGTCGGCGATTACTTTACCAAACATATAGAGAACCTACCTCAGCCAGCTTTTCTCGATCGCGTACCGTTACAATTCGGAGTTGCCGATCCTAATTCTCACTATCACGTTCCCTTACTCGTTTCTCCCTGGTCTTATAGTACTTATCGCGGTAGTTAAGCTTAATTTGGATCGCGCAAAGACGCGAAGGCGTAAAAGTGTTCTTTGCGTCTTTGCGTCTTTGCGTGACAATTCTTTTCTAGGTAACTTGATGATGATTTCTCTAACAGAACTGAACCAAATGAGCCAAGATGAGTTTGTAAAAACCTTGGGAGCAGTGTTTGAAGATACGCCCGCGATCGCTTATCATGCCTGGTACGAGCGACCGTTTAAAAACGTAGCGCAATTACATCAAACAATGGTAGATGTTGTCAGAACTGCCAGTCAAGACGCACAAATAGAACTCATTCAGGCACATCCTGACTTAGGTAGTAAAGCCAAAATGGCAATGGCATCGGTACAAGAACAAGCTGGTGCAGGTTTAGACCGTCTTACACCTGAAGAATACGATCGCTTTTTATCTCTAAACCAAGCCTATAAAAATAAGTTTGATTTTCCGTTTATTATTGCCGTTAAAAATCACACAAAAGATAGCATTCTTGCAGCTTTTGAACAACGGTTGCAAGATTCTATTGAAACAGAACGAAACCAAGCTTTAGCAGAAATTTTTCAAATTGCTAAATTTCGTTTAGATGCGATCGTATCACAGTAGGGGTGCATAACTATGCGCCCCTACCAATGTTTGATTTTTTAAAACTTAAACTGAGCGCGTAAATTACCTACATAAATATTAGGATTGTCACTGAAATTATTCGGATTGGCAATCAAATAAAACGCGGGAACTAGAGCAATGTTATCCGTAATTGGGTAATAGTAAGTTGCCTCAAACTCATATTGTACGCCGCCATCACCACCACCAGAAACTAAAAAGTTCCGACCGTCTAAAACAGCAAATGGTCTGAGATAGGAAAATGTTAACAATGCTCCTTCTTTGCCTAAATCGGGAAAAGCTAATCCTGCTTGAATTGCCTGTACGTCAACTTCTCCATCCAGTCGTCCATCTGTAGTAGGTTTAACATTCGTACTCGCATAGGTATATCGTCCAAATAAACCAATGCCTTGAGTTACTAACCAATCAAAATTGAAGTTCCAAGTATCAGCTGTAGCATCTTCAATTGAACCGCCAAACCCATCATCGACAAAACCATAAATCGGTTCGCCAATTGCGCCACCTACCCGTCCGTTCACTGCTTGAATGTTAGAACGGTTGTAGAGAAATCTCAAGTTCAAATTCTTGCCAGGAGCAAAGGCTAATTCTGCTGTAATTGTGTTAGTTGGTTTAAATAAACCTTGACTAGGATTACTAGAAGTATTGAACGCAGAACCAGAAAGAAATTCTGTATTCTCGCCTAAATAACCAGCAGTTAATTTGACTTGGTCGTTAATTTCCCAGGCTACGACTGCTCCTGAACCTCTATCGACGGAATTAAGAAGAGTACTACCAATCGAGTTGTAGCTACTTGCTCCGGTTAAATATAGAGTGAAGCGGTTATTGTCAAAATGACGAAACCAGTTAACGCGAGGACCAACTGTAAATTGTAGACTTTCCCCAACCGGAAAACTATAGAATAATTCGCGCACGATGACATTATTATCCGCTCCCGTCACACCTTTTTGATCCGTGTAAGGTACGCCAAAGGTATTAAATAAACCAGCAGAAGCAAATGTATTTGCAGGAGAATTCCCATTCCCGGCTACGAGTTGGGTGACGAGGCTATCCTTACCTGTGAATGAAGTGTTGAAATTGAGGAAAAGGTAATCGCTGAAGGTAACATTAGGGTCATCGCTAATCGTCCGGCGTACAGGTCTACCATCAGCTCCCCGCGCCGGAACAAAAACACTGGTTCCCTCTGCTGTTATATCTCCATCGGCAAAAGCTCCAGTCACGTTGAGGAAGATATTAGCAGTGAGTTTTGTCGTCGTGGAAAATTGATTTGCTTCTAATTCTGCTGTTTGTGTTTCCAAAGCATCGACACGACGACGCATAGTCGCAATTTCAGCTGCAAATTCTGCTTGCAGAGCTTGCAAGGTGTCTAAGTCCTGTTTGTCTACTACATCGGCGCTGGCTGTAGCAATGAGTTCGTTGACTCTGTCTAAACAGGCATTCAACCCAGCCGCAAATTCATATCTCGTTAATGCACGATTACCGCGATAAGTTCCATCAGGATAGCCAGCAATGCAACCGTATCTTTCTACTAAAGATTGTAATGCTTGAAATGCCCAATCTGTAGGTTGTACGTCCGAAAGCTGAGATACAGATGTGACTTGTGCCATAATATCTGGATCGGTCTGAGATGATTCTAAATTATTCTCATTTGCCTCTACTGGTAGTACGCCGATTGAAAGACTTGCTGCTAATAAACTTAACCACAAAGTTATTTTAGCTGTCGCTTTTACTTGACAGAAAAAACCTGAATCCATGACTCCTCACACGCATAGCAAACTGGCAATAACAGATAGCAATCTGTCTTGCTCTAAACAATTTAAAAATTGAAAAAACAGATTTATAGTGGCGATCGCACTCTAGAATTAAACTCGATCCAATGTCGAGTACACATCCTTACTTTTAGCTTTCAAGACCCGATCGGCTTGCAAGCATACTGTATACGCTAGTGTAACTTGAGTGAAAAAATTGTAATTCCAACTACAAAAAAGTCTAGATCGCAGTACGAACTTTCGATCTAGACGCGATTGTTATTCTAGAAATCCCTAGCTCGAAAAATCTCCTTTGGCAGACGTTGAGAGATTTTAATTCATCAACAGCCAAAGTTTTTGCAGCGAACTGGTGGAATTTTCTTGTTGCTCGAATTCCTTGTTAGCCCAGCACCGTTCAATATACTCTACTTGTTGTTCGCGATCGACTAATTCATCGACAAGTAAGGAAATTAGGACTCGCCAAGCAAAGTCCAATCCTAACTTAAATGTAGAAGCTTTACCATCTGGATTGGGAATTCGGCTGGGAATGAGTTCTAATTGTTGGTAGTTTTCCCACTGAGAGTTGCTTGTTTGGCTGAGAGTTTTCACAATCGTCCTCCTCAATTAAAGTCATTGCAGGAGGCACTTCTAAACCTGTCACCACGACGCTTGACAATTACGCGAGTTAGAATTGCGCGGTTTGTGAGCGTATGTCCGAATCTTTTTCCATGCCTTAAGATACATTTTTATTATATAACAAGATGAACTCTTGTTACATATCTGTATTTAGAAACATTTTTGCTCTGTCGGCTCTCTCTTTGAGCAGAGATAAAAGCTGTATTCAGCTAGCTCAAAACCTTTCTAGAAAAGAATTTCGATCGAAAATGCTAGTTTGAAATATGGCACGATTTTCTACTCTTCCAACTAGCTAATGCTCAACTCAGATGATGAGGAAATTTTTTATTCCAGCGTGGCGATCGAATACATTGTGCCACAGGGGAAAGAAGCTGTTTTTCTCAAATGGCACGATCGCTTAGTGAGTGCTGCCGCACATTACGAGGGGTTTACTCGCACAGATCTCTGTCCGCCTCTGGAATGTTGCGATGGAGTCGTCAAATGGTATTCCATCATGCACTTCGACACACCGACTCGGTTAAATCGGTGGCTGCAATCACGCGATCGCGATCGCGTGATGGAGTCAGGACGAGAGATTTTCCAAATTTACAAATTCAAGTCATTGACGACTGGCTTAGAGGGATGGTTTTCTCTCCAGTCTGGTATAGAGAAAACGAGTTTGGGTCTCCCAGCATGGAAGCAAGTCTTATCGGTAGTTCTGGGATTGTATCCCACAGTCATGACGCAATCGAGAGTATTTGCTGCTTTTGGTATCATGCAGTCTTGGTCGCCTGCTAGTTCGATGTTGGTGAATAACCTGATAACATCCTCAATTTTGACGTGGTTGGTGATGCCATTGGTAACGCGGTTCATGAGATTTTGGCTACAACCTGCTTTTCGTTTAAGTTCGGTTAAAACCGATTTAATTGGAACCGCGATCGCGTTGATTGCACTGGGAATGATGGCAATATTATTCGAGCAGTTGTCCAAATCATAAAACGCATTCATCGCACTTCGATCGCACCACTTAATATTTCAGATCCGCAGCAGGCTTGTGTTGTTAGAAGTTTTAGTATACTGTATACCATATCTATCGAGTTTATGTTTAGACTGCAATGCTCGATGCCTGCAATTTCCTGACTACGTGACAATCCTAGAAGTAATTTAACAATTCTAGACAGCGACCAAACGAACATTTTTGTAAATTGATGTTTTGTAGCCAAAAATACAGAATATTAAATCTGGAGACAATTTGTATTTCAATCGCTAAATAATTTTAAGTTGGCGAGTCAAGAGAGGAGAGATAAACGATCGTGAATTGTATTAAATAATGCAAAAACTCGCGAGAGAGTTGAGATTTAATGACAAATTAGTAGTAAAAATCGACTAAACTCCAGCAGGCGATCGTTGGGAAAAAAAGAGGCGATCGCGCGTGCATGACAATAACGAAAATAGTTTTATAAACCTCGCAAATAAGCGCTGAATTTGAGGAATCCTGATGGCAAAAGTGAGTGTTCAATCGACTCCGCAAACTGAGGAGCGCAACGCTGTAGCACCTGTCAATAGACTAATCTACGGACTGAACGACAAGCCTCCATTTATCGAAGCAGTGCTAGCAGCCATGCAGCACGTTCTAGCGATCTTTGTCGGTATTATTACTCCTCCGTTGCTGATTGCCAACGCTTTAAAGCTGAACCCAACTGACACTAGCTACGTCGTCAGTATGTCACTGTTTATTTCAGGAGTCTCGACATTCATTCAAGCTAGAAAAATTGGACCAATTGGTTCGGGATTGCTCAGCATTCAGGGAACTAGCTTCTCTTTTCTAGTGCCCATTATCTCCGCAGGGACAGCAGTAGTCGCAGCCGGAGGAACCCCAGAAAGCGCGTTGAGCTTAATCTTTGGCTTATGCTTCTTTGGCGCGTTTATTGAAATAATCTTGAGCCGCTTCTTACACCTAGTTAGAAAAATTATCTCTCCCCTAGTCACGGGTACGATTGTTTGCGTCATCGGTCTGACCCTGATCAAAACGGGGATTATCAGTATGGGTGGAGGGGTAGCAGCGCAAAGAAACGGTACTTTCGGCAGCTTGCAAAACATAGGCGTTGCCACATTGGTACTGCTGACCATCATCGTGCTGAACGTGAGTAAAAAGCCAATGCTGAGGATGGCTTCAGTTGTCATTGGACTGCTAGTCGGCTACGCTGTGGCAAGCGTGTTAGGCATGGTTAACTTCAGCGGTTTGGGAAATTTGCCGTTAATCGCCGTGCCAATTCCATTTCGTTACGGACTGAGCTTTGACTTTGCTGCTTTCGTGCCGTTCATTCTACTCTATATCATCACCACAGTAGAATCGATTGGCGACCTCACAGCCACATCAGCGGTATCTGGAGAGCCAATTAAAGGCGCGACTTACATGCGGCGAATCAAAGGGGGAATTTTAGGAGATGGTGTAAATTCTCTGATTGCGGCATTATTCAATACATTTCCCAACACGACATTCAGTCAGAATAATGGCGTGATTCAAATTACAGGTGTGGGTAGTCGCTATATCGGCTACTACATCGCAGCCATACTTGCCTTTTTGGGTCTATTTCCAATTGTTGGTGGGATCTTTCAAACCTTACCGCAAGCTGTGTTGGGTGGTTCCACAATTATCATGTTCGGCTCAATTGTTGTCGCCGGGATTAACATTCTCTCATCAGTAGAACTCGATCGCCGTGCGATGGTAATTGTCGGTACATCCTTGGCAATGGGGTTAGGGGTGACTTACACGCCGGAAATTGTTGATGCATTACCACTAGCAATTAAAAACGTTCTCTCTTCTGGAATTTCTGCCGGTGGACTGACGGCTATCTTATTAAATTGGTTGTTACCTTACGATCGAAAAGAAGAAGTTACCGAGCAGGACGATAGTAATGCTGACGAACTTGCAGAGTTAGAAGCATGAGCAAAATTCAAAAGTCAAAATTTTGAATTGTTTTGGTCGCTGAGTTGGGACAAGTTAGGTAGAGGCAAGTTACATAGGGGCAAGTTACGCAGGGGCAAAGTTACAATGTATAACCTCAAGGTTGTCATCATCGGTGCGGGAATTGGCGGTTTAACCGCAGGTATCGCTCTGCGTCAGGCAGGGTACGAAGTCGAGATTTATGACAGAGTCAAAGAACTGCGTCCGGCGGGTGCGGGAATTTCATTGTGGTCGAACGGTGTAAAAGTCCTCAACCGCCTGGGGTTAGGGGAAAAGATGGCGGCGATCGGCGGCTTGATGGATCGAATGCAGTATCTTACCCTTAAGGGGGATGTATTAAGCGATATCGATCTGCATCCCTTAGTTGAGGAAGTCGGTCAGCGTCCTTATCCAGTCGCTCGTACTGACTTGCAACAAATGCTCTTGGAGGCTTATCCCGGCGAAGTCAAGCTAGAACATAAATGTATTGCAGTCGAACAAGACGAGAATAGCGTTACGGCAATTTTTGAGAACGGACATCGTACCACAGGCGATCTACTTATAGCAGCAGACGGAGTGCGATCGCTTCTGCGCACGTATGTATTAGGACAAGAAGTGCAACCCAATTACGGTCATTACGTCAACTGGAATGGTTTAGTTCCCGCCAGCGAAGATTTAGCCGCAAAAAATTCTTGGGTAATTTTTGTCGGCGAACACAAACGGGCTTCAATGATGCCAGTAGCAGGCGATCGCTTCTACTTCTTTTTTGATGTTCCTTTGCCTAAAGGTACTGTTTCTAGCCCCGAAAATTACCGCGCCGAATTGACAGAACACTTTCAAGGCTGGGCGCAACCCGTTCAAAATTTAATTCAGC
Source organism: Chroococcidiopsis cubana SAG 39.79 (assembly GCF_003991895.1). Classification (NCBI taxonomy): domain Bacteria; kingdom Bacillati; phylum Cyanobacteriota; class Cyanophyceae; order Chroococcidiopsidales; family Chroococcidiopsidaceae; genus Chroococcidiopsis; species Chroococcidiopsis cubana. The sequence goes on along the minus strand of NZ_RSCK01000006.1, from coordinate 157,020 downwards.
GTCTCGATCCCTACAAAACAAATCGTTTAGAAATTCACGACGTGGGACCGATTGACCGGATGGTACGCGGTAGAGTTGCTTTACTCGGAGATGCCGCGCACGCTACTTGTCCAGATTTGGGACAGGGAGGTTGTCAAGCAATGGAAGATGGGTTGGTGTTAACTCAATACCTGCTCACAACAAATATTAGTATGGAATATGCCTTAAAACGCTACGAAGCAGACCGGAAAGAACGGACTAGCGCTGTAGTTGAAAAAGCCCGCAAACGCGCCGAAATGATTCACGGTAAAGAGCCAGAAATTACCCAAAAATGGTATCAGCAACTTGCACAAGAAGAACCAGCAGATGTTAGAGGTGCGATCGCTAAAGTGATTTTAGCTGGACCATTGCGTTGAGGGAATTCGGAATTAAAAACTCTTGACAAGATTTTTCCCTTAGAGCAAACTCAAGTAGCCTTTGAATATCTCGAAGAGGAGAGGTATTTTGGCAAAGTGGCGATCGCTTTCTAGTATTCCTGGCTGAGCTATGTTGAGAACGCTTTTCCGTACAATTGCACTCGCCGCCGTGCTGCTTTCTAATACCAGGGCGATCGCATCTCCTTTAACTATTGCCAGTTTAACTCCAGCGCGCGAAGAAACTCGCATTGGCTTACCGAATGGGTTTCAATACCCAAATGGCATTGCCCGCGCTAGTGACGGAACACTGTACGTGGGTTCAGTGACAAGCGGCAAAATTCTCCAAGTTCAACCAAATGGTAGAATTGAAACTTTCTTCCCAGGAAATAATGAAATATTTGCCGCTAATAGTCTGCGGCTCGACGATCAACGCGGTATTTTGTGGGGAGCTTCATCAGACTTTTTAGGCGTGCGCGGTGCTGATGGCAAAGTCACTCGCCGTCCCCATCGGATCTTTGCACTCGATATTCGGACTGGTAAAGTGCTGCGGGTGGTTTTGATGCCAGATGGCGGCTTTGGTAATGACATGGCGATCGATCCCAAAGGTGGAGTTTACCTCACTGATAGTAATCGTCCTCGCATTTACTATCTTGCACCTGGAGCCAAGCAACTTCAGGTTTGGGCTGAAGACGATCGCTTGCGCTCTCAACCAGTTGGTTTAGCTGGAATTGCACGAGCAGCTAACGGTATCGTAGTTGTGGGGCTGTTCTCCGGTGGCAGATTATTCAAAGTGACTCCATCACCACAGGGAACGCAAGTAGACGCGATTTCGCTGCAACGCTCGATTGAAAATCCAGATGGTATGGTATTTGCTCCAGATGGTTCGCTACTCGTATTAGAAGGAGCGATCGCCAGTGGTAACGGTCGTCTGCTCTGCATTCGTGACATTCTTACACCTGCATCGCAACCAAAAGCGATCGAAGTCTTAGCGGACAAAATGGAATCGCCCGTTAATTTGACTGTAGCAGATCGACAAATATGGGTGACAGAATCGCGCATTCGCCATCGTCTCATTCCAGGAAAAGAAACTGCCATTCCCGATCGCTTTTTTATCCGCCGTTTTACGTTACCGTCTTCTAAGACCACCAAGACTTCTTGGTTAAGATTCGATCCCCCCTAACCCCCCTTCAAAAGGGGGGAATAAAGCCCCCTTTTGAAGGGGGTTGGGGGATCGAGGACTATGCATCCCAACCGAGAAGAATTGCTTCTAATGAGGAGTAAAACATGGCAACATATCTAGTCACGGGGGCAAATCGCGGGATTGGTTACGAATATTGCCGTCAACTCAAAGCACGAGGGGAGAACGTCATCGCGGTCTGTCGTGCGGTTTCGGATGAGTTAAAAGAACTAGGCGTACACATTGAATCTAAGATTGATATTACCTCAGATGCATCCGTCACCGAACTACGCGATCGCCTGCAACAAATGCCGATTGACGTGTTAATTAACAATGCGGCGATCGTCGAGCGCGTCACGCTGGAAAATCTTGACTTTGATAGTATCCGAAAACAATTTGAAGTCAATGCGATCGGTGCTTTACGAGTGACGCATACATTCCTACCCCATCTCAAAGCAGGTTCCAAAGTCGTGATGATGACTAGTCGCATGGGATCGATCGCCGATAATACTTCTGGCGGTTCCTACGGCTACCGGATGTCCAAGGTTGCATTATCGATGGCGGGTAAGTCTCTAGCGCACGATCTCAAACCGTTGGGAATTGCCGTTGCTATTCTCCATCCAGGGTTAGTCCAAACCCGCATGACTAACTTTAGTGCATCTGGCATTACTTCTGAAGAATCGGTGCAAGGATTGTTAGCCCGAATTGATGAATTGTCATTAGATAATACGGGGACTTTTTGGCACAGCAATGGTGAAGTTTTGCCTTGGTAAACTCGCTCATGATGCCACCAATGACAAATGACCAATGACTAATCACAACGATAATGCCGATCCAACTCTAAAAACGTATGCAATAAAACATTCGTTCCTTCAGCACACTGTTCTGGCGAAGTAAATTCCGTTTCAGCATGACTGACACCCGCTTTACTCGGCACAAAAATCATCCCCATATCGGTGAAAGTGGCGAGTTCTTGAGCGTCATGGCTGGCGCGACTGGGTAGATGGGTGTAACTCAGCCTTAAATCTTCGCACGCTTGCGCGATCGCCTGTTGGATCTGCGGTTTTGCTAAGGCTGGCTCGTTCCGCAAACGAGGTTGTAAATCGATATAAGTCTGAGTTTCAACGGCGATCGTTTCAATCTCTGCTTGCAGTTGTGCCATTAAATTATCGAGATGCTGGCTGGATAAATCCCGAATATCTAAGCTCATCTTCACTAACCCTGGAATGACATTCGCAGCATTAGGTAAAACTTCCATCCAGCCTACTGTGGCTACCTGTTGTCCGCCTGGGGTATGCGCAATTTTATTCACTGCCAGTACAACTCTTGAGGCAGCTACCAAGGCATCTTGTCGCATCTGCATTGGTGTAGAACCCGCGTGGCTGGAGCTACCTTTAACGGTAATAATGTAACGTCTTTGCCCGACAATTCCTTCCACAACACCGATCTGCTTGCCAAGGCATTCTAAAACGGGTCCTTGCTCGACGTGCAACTCGACAAAAGCTGCGATGTCTGCGGCGGTGCGACGTGCTTCTGTAAGTCGCCTCCAATCGCCGCCAACCCGCGTCAAACAAGTTTGAATGTCTATGCCATCAACACGGGGATATGTCGCCGGATCGAGAATGACTCTACCGGACATTGCTTTACTGCCAATCATCGTCCCCTCTTCATCGGTAAAGACAATGACTTCTAGAGAGCGATTCAGTTGAATTTGCTGTTCTTGCAAGACTCTTACCACTTCCAAGCCTGCCAAGACTCCAAACGCACCATCATAGCGTCCGCCATTCGGTACGGTATCGATGTGGGAACCCGTTGCTAAGGCTGCTGCGTCGGGATATTTGCCGGGGTATTTACCGATGATATTGCCAGCCGGATCGATGTTGACGCTCATCCCTGCGGCTTGCATCCATTGTTGCACCCGATCGCGAGCTTGCATATCCGTAGCGCTGTAAGCAATCCGCCGCACTCCTCCACCAGGCAAAGCGCCAATTTGCGCTAACTGTTCGATGCTCTGGATGAGGCGATCGCGGTTTATCGACAGTTGGGATAAAGTATCTACCATTTGGCAATATCTCAGACTAGAGTATTTATTCCCAGACATTTATGTATACAGTATACTCTACTTTTAAACTGAGATTGTTAATTCAGGTACAAAATTGAGGAAATTCCAATATCGCTCTCCGTTTTTTCTCCTAATCCTTTCAAAATTTAAATGAGATTGCTATAGTATTGATTGTTGACCAAACAATCGAACAAAATTTAGATTAAAAATCCTTTCCAACGTTAATTGAATTTCGTGAGGGTTGTGCTTAATTGCATTCTCGATCGGGTTACTAAACACTCGCCAAAGCTGGTTGGTATCGGCGTTCACAATAGGCAGATCGTCCGTGATGCAATCGATCGGTTGAATGCGTTTTTTGGTTAAATTGTGGTTTAAATTAATGAGGACTGAATCTACTAACGGCTTTAGTTGAGTCGGTTCGCAATGGAAAATAACACCTTGTGTTTCAGCAGTGTGAGCTTCGAGAAGAGAATTAATTAAGGCGAGCTGGCGATCGCTTCAAGCGTTCGTATAGGTACACTGACAGAATACTAATCGAGCAAGCACAGGCGAGTTGGATAATAAGTTCTCTTGAGTAAAGATTGCGGATTTTTGCATACTCAAGGGTAGCCAGACCAGTTATGGGATAAAAAATCGCATAATAGGCGATCGCTACCGCTTGATAGATAACATGTAACCGCCAATGCACTGGAACCAGCACTGCAAAAATGAGAAATAACAGGGATGGTGGTGTTTCAGGAAGACTGACGAAAGTGAAAATAATATGTGTAAGACGGCTCAAGGAACAGGCAAAAAGCAGAAATAGCGCTTCGGGATACCGTCGTCCCCAGATCGTTTTTTGCCCGATCGCACAAGCCAATAAAATGACAACAGCGCTGAGGTAGTAAACAATGGATGCAACTCTCCATCGCTCCGAGATCGATGCATCTCCATAGGTACTGAAGGCAACTGCTCTCAATCTCTCAAACTCAAACAAAACAGAGTAAAGACCTTCAGCCGATACGAGCGACTGCCAAAACAACGCTAACCATAGTCCAAGGCGCAATCGCTTTTGTAAAAATTGATGCCGCCAAGTCAAGTAGTCCGCTGAGTCTGGGCGTGATTTAAGGCGGGTCAACCAGTATTGAGCGTGTCGGCTGAGCCAGTGCCAAATTAATTGAATAAATTGCAACCATTGACCTGACTTGAGCGATCGCCCCATAAATAAATTTTAGAGATATTCAACTCCATGATGCTATATCACAATCTTCAGATTTGGAATTGACCGATCGGTTAGATCGGGCATCGATGCAAAGGCTGTCGTCCAAAGACCCTGACCGATTGGATGAATTTAAGATTAACCGATTGGTTTTACCAATTTGACTGGACGACCGATTTGCAAGCAGTTACTCCATTCGTAGGATAAACACCAACACAAATAGCCCTAGAACGAATAGTCCAAAATACGAAACAGGATGTGACTGCAATGGAAACAAATACAAATCAAGCGCCTTTATTCCCAAAGCCGACTGGCGATTATGCCGTAGGAACAACTTCTCTTTACTTTAAAGATTCGGAGCGAGAAGAACCTTTCACAGAAGACCCCAACGACTTACTAATGACTATCTCACTGCTTTTTTCGATCGCTATCTAAAAAATCGAGAAAGTCCTCTGTTTGCTGATAGTTCCTTTCCGCTTCCAGAAGCCTATCCAGAAGTTATCGCCCAATCTTATCAGGGAGAAAATCTCCTGTCTGACAAAGATGGTGATGATGAGATCTATGGCGGGCAAGAGAATGACTCCCTCTATGGCGGTGGAGGTAACGATCTCTTAAAAGGAGGCGATGGCAGCGATGCCTTACACGGAGGTGGAGGGGATAATTCCCTCTACGGTGAGAGCGGGAACGATTATTTATTTGGACAGGACGGTAGCGATTGTTTACACGGAGGTGAAGCGAACGATCTTCTGCATGGGGATGGGGGCAACGATGTATTAGAAGGGGACAACGGCGACGATACCCTAGTTGGTGCTGATGGCAACGATACGATGAGCGGCGGCAAAGGCAACGATACTCTCAGTGGTGGTGCGGGTAACGATCGCTTAAAAGACACTCAAGGCAACAACATTCTCTACGGCGACGCTGGCGACGATGAGTTGCGTGCAGGTCATGGAGATGACAAACTTGATGGCGATTCGGGTAACGATATCTTGATTTCTGGAGCAGGTGACGATCGCTTGAATGGGGGTACGGGCGACGATTTACTCCAAGGTGGTTCCGGGGTCGATCGCTTCTATTTGAGTAGCGATCGCGATATCATCCAAGACTTTCAGGATGGTCGAGATTTATTGGGGCTACTGACAACGATCGATGGTCCTCCTCTCAGTTTCAGCGACCTTGATATTGTTCAAGTTGGGCAGAATCTTGAAATTCGCTGGAAGCTTGAAGGGTTGAACGATGTAGGAAGTCAGACGCACGTAATTATTCTCGAAGGGATTCAAGCTAGTCAAATTACAGTTGATGATTTTGTGCAAATAACACCCTAACCCTCTCGTAGATCTCAAGCAAAGCGCACAAGCGGAGTAACTTCAGCTTACTCCACTTGTTCTAGCCTAGCGCGATCGCACTCGCTACGAGATTCCCTCGATCCCTGCTCCCTGCTCTGTGCAAATAAACTTTTATCAAGAAATCCGAAATTCTTGTAACTTTAGTTGTTTTGTCATTTAATTTTCCATAGTTGGAGTATAACGTCATAAGAAAAATCAAAGATTGCCAAAGAAAAGCTAATTCCGCTAAAGGTGACATGGATAAGATGAGATGGGAGTAAATTTAACATGCAGCTAATGTGGGGAATTTTTACCTATACAGCGCTAATCAAAAGTTAGTAGGGAAGCCAATTGAGTAAAGAATAAAGACTTTTTACCTTTTACCGCGAGATCGGCTAAATCAAGATTAGTATTAGTATTCGCAAGGACAATTATGAGCAACCCTAGTCGAACACAAATTATGTTATGCATTTTTCAGCTAGGGCTGTAAATTTATATATCTGTATATTGGTATGGCACAAGAGTTTCAATTAAACAGCATCATTCCCACTCAAGAAATTCCGTCTCTATTGAGTCGCTATCAATTGCTACCGCAGTTGATGCGGGGAATTGCGATCGATCGCGCGATCGCTCCTTATTTTTGTACCGAAGCCGAACGCCAACAAGCAATCGAGCAGTTTGAGAGACAGTATCACATAAACGATACAGAGTCAAGAGCAGCTTGGTTAAAAAGAGCTGGCATGAGTGAAGCACAGATGGCAGAAGTCGCCGTGCGATCGCTCCTGATTGAGAAGTTCAAACAAGATACTTGGGGTGCAAAGGTCGAGTCTTATTTTATGAGTCGCAAAGCAGCCTTCGACCAAGTTATTTTTTCCTTACTGCGGACAACAGACGGTTTGCTGGCACAAGAAATTTACTTTCGCATCCTCGAAGGGGAGCAAACCTTTGCTGAAATGGCACAACAATACTCCAAAGGCTCGGAGGCAAACACAGCCGGAGTCATCGGACCCGTGCCATTAAGCCAACTCAATCCAACTCTTGCCAAAATTCTTTCCATCGGTCAACCAGGGCAGCTTTGGCGACCGACTCGGATCGAAAACTGGTTTACGATCGTCCGACTGGAAAAGTTGCTACCAGCTCAATTAGACGCAAATATGCGGCAGCGTTTGCTCAACGAAATGTTTGAAACCTGGCTGAACGAACAAATTCAGCAGCTCCAACCATTGCAATTTTCTTGGTCTTAGCGTTTGCCCGTAGCTAAATCAGACCCCGGACAGTATCAAGCCGATCGATCTGCAAATTCTGATTTTGGAATATTTTGACTTTTAACTTTTGAATTTTGAATTCGTCATGACAGCTACTATTTCTAGCTCTCAATTTCAAGCATTTCTCGCTCAGACAAATTTATTTCATCCGCTGCCAGCAACGACTTTACAGGAATTAGCAACGAAATGTCACTTGTGGCGCTATCGGATCGGGCAACCGCTACTCGTGCGGGAAAAAATGCCGACGCAGGTGTTAGTTATCTACCAAGGTACTGCTAGATTAATAGGCTACGATCGCCGCCAGCAAAGCCCCGTAAGTTTGGGTTTAGTCGAACCGAAAACCGTCTTAGGTTGGGCGGGTTTGATTCGCAACATTCCCTGTGAAACCGCGATCGCCTCTACGGAAGTCATTTGTATTGCGATTCCCGCCGCCGACTTTTTAGCAAGTCTTTCAGCCGAACCGACTTTTGCCCAACACATCAAAGCGCAATTTTCTCCTGCGGAATTGTGCGAACTCTTGAGTTTAGAACTCCAACGTCGCGCCGACAGTGCCACGAAACTGAAAGACTTGGTATTTCAACTAAGTCCGTCCGTCGAGGTACTGAATTTAGCCCCAGGGCAAGCAGATGGGACGCGATTGCGTGGCGATCGCACTTGGCTGATTAGTAGTGGAGCGGAGGCGATTGTCGGCAACCGTTTCGAGCTGAACGGTTCAGCCCCCACAATTACAGAGCCAGGGGTGCGGCTGCTGGGCGTGAAATTACCCCAGGAAATCGAACGAACTATGCCCGTCGTACTTGCTCCTACCGATCTAGAAGTTCCCTACGCCCCAGAACAACCCCCAGTAGCCCCAGCAACCAACACCAAATCCGTTAAATATCCCTTCGTGCGCGGACAGGGAGAAATTAGCGCGGCGATGGCTTGCTTCCAAATGTTGTGTCAATATTTGGGCGTATCGTGGCGACGGGACACGGTGCGGCGGGTATTGGAAAATCAGCAGAAATCTCTCGGAACAATTTCTTTGCAAAGCTGCGGCGCGATCGCCGAGATGTTGGGCATGAGCGCCCAATTAATTCAAGTCCCCAGCAAAGCGATCGCGCGGATCAAAACTCCTGCTTTAATCCGCTATCACGATAGCTTGGCAATTCTCTACGCCTGCGACGACAAAGAACTGACGCTTGCCGTTCCCGAAATCGGGATTCACCGTCAAACCCCTGCCGATTTTGCCCGTGCTTGGGGCGAGGGAGGGCAAGTATTGCTGTTACAAGCGCGTCCGGGGGAAAAGACGGAAAGATTTAGCTTGCGCTGGTTTTTGCCGGCGATCGCCCACCATCGTGGCGTATTGATCGAAGTTTTGATCGCGTCATTTTTCGTGCAGCCATTTGGTTTAGCCAATCCCCTCGTTACCCAAGTCATTATCGACCAAGTTTTGGTCAACGGTGCTTTGGATACATTAGACGTCCTGGGAATTTTGTTGCTTGGGGTAGCGCTATTTGAAGCCTTGCTCACGGGAGTCAGGACTTATTTATTTGTCGATACCACGAACCGCATCGACATTGCTTTAGGTTCGGAAGTGATCGATCGCCTGTTACGTCTACCTTTAAGTTATTTCGATCGCCGCCGCGTCGGAGAATTAGCGTCACGTATCAACGAGTTAGAAAATATCCGCCAATTCCTCACGGGTACGGCACTGACAGTTGTATTAGATGCCGTGTTCTCGGTGATCTACATCGCTGTGATGCTCTTTTACAGTTGGATACTGACACTTGTAGCCCTGGCAACAGTTCCAGTCTTTGCCCTGTTGACAATTTTCGTCGCGCCCATCGTCCGCAAACAACTGCGGGTGAAAGCAGAACGCTACGCCGATACTCAGTCTTATTTAGTAGAAGTTGTTTCGGGAATTCAAACAGTCAAAGCGCAAAACATCGAACTTAAATCGCGCTGGCACTGGTACGAACGCTACGCCCGTTACATCAGCGCTGGGTTTAATACCGTGGTGACTTCCACTACGGCAAGTTCGGTGAGCGGATTTTTCAATAAGTTTTCTGGGCTATTACTGTTGTGGGTTGGGGCATATTTGGTGATTTCCCAACAATTAACCCTGGGACAATTGATCGCCTTTCGGATCATTTCTAGCTACACCACCAGTCCCTTATTGCGGTTGATTCAACTGTGGCAAAACTTCCAAGAAACTGCTTTATCGATCGAGCGTTTGGGTGATATTCTCGACGCACACCCAGAAGTAGACGAGGCAAACCGGGCGCAACTGCCAATGCCTGAAATTGAAGGGGCAGTCAAATTTGATGGCGTGTCTTTTCGCTTTGGCAACAGCGGTGTGTTTCAACTGACTAATGTAAATCTAGAATTTCCTGCGGGTACGTTTGTCGGGATTGTCGGGCAGAGTGGTTCGGGTAAGAGTACCCTAACGAAGTTGTTACCGCGTCTGTACGAACCGACGACAGGGACGATTCAAATTGACAATTACGATATCAGCAAAGTTGAGTTGTATTCCCTGCGACGACAAATCGGCATGGTGTTACAGGACACGTTGTTATTCAACGGCACGGTGCAAGAAAATATTGCCCTAACGAATCCAGAAGCGAGTTCAGAGCAAATTATTGCCGCTGCGAAAATTGCCGTCGCCCACGACTTTATTATGTCTTTACCCAACGGTTACAACACCAACGTTGGGGAACGGGGTTCGGCACTGTCGGGGGGACAGAGACAAAGGATTGCGATCGCCCGTACGGTACTGCAAAATCCCAAATTGCTGATTTTGGACGAAGCCACCAGCGCCCTCGATTACGATTCGGAACGGCAGGTTTGTCAGAATTTAGCAGAAGCATTTCACTCGCGCACCGTATTTTTCATTACCCACCGTCTCGCCACGGTAAAAAATGCCGATGCGATCTTGGTGATGGATAAAGGCGTGGTGGTAGAACAAGGCACTCACCAACAATTAATGGCTTTGAGAGGACGTTATTTCTGTCTCTACCAACAACAGGAATCGCAACTGTAAATATTCCCCTCGTGTAGGGGCGCACAGCTGTGCGCCCCTACATACGAATACCGCCATCGACAATAGGAATCGCAACTATGAATACCGAACCGTTAGCCAAATCTGAGGAACAATTTTTAAATTCATCAGTAGTACTTAACCGTCCTGCTTTGTGGTCGCATTTGTTTATTTGGCTGATTGTTGGCGCGACAACTTCGGCGATCGCCTGGGCAACATTTGCTAAACTCGATCAAACTGTAGTCGCAACGGGTAAATTAGAGCCGTTAGGGGCAGTTAAAGAAATTCAAGCTCCCACTGGGGGAGTGGTGCGAGAAATTCACGTTCAAGACGGTCAGAGCGTGAAAAAAGATCAGCTTTTAGTCACTTTAGACCCGACTTCACCTCAAGCTGACTTAGATTCTCTCACAAAAGTCCGCTCTAGTTTAGTACAAGAAAATCAGTTTTACGACCAGGCAATTAATAGTAGTAAACCTGTAATTTCTGGAAGTGCCGATCTGGTTTCTCTACTGAAGTTACGCGCCGATTTGATGTCGGAAAATCGCTATTTTCAAAATGTTTTAAAGGGTGGTAATATTGCTTCTGGAGAAACGACGGATTTTGCAAATAATCAAAGTCAATTATTGATAGCTAGTCAAAATGAAATTCAATCGAGAGTTCAGGCAGCGCGGAAGCAAGTTCAAGAATTAGAAAAACAGCGATCGCAGACTGCCAAAGAGCTAGCAACGGCAAAGCAAATTCTTAAGGTCAACAACCAAATTTTAAAGCGAATTACTCCCTTGGCAACTGGAGAAGGGGCAATTTCTCAAATTCAATACGAACGCCAGCAACAGGAAGTTATTACCAAACAAGGAGAGGTCGATCGCCTAACAGCCGAACAACAAAAGCTAGCAATTTCTATCGATCGAGCTAAGGAAGAATTACAAAATACAATTGCCACCTCAGCGAAAGAAGTTCACAGTAAAATTGCCGAAAATCATAAAAAAATAGCGGAGATTGATAGTCAATTAAGCCAAAAGCGATTGGAAAATAAGACAAAATTAGCAGAAATTGACGCGCAAATTAGTAAAGCCGTACAATCTGTCAAATATCAGCAGCTTAAATCTCCAGTGAATGGAACTGTATTTGACTTGCAGCCTCGTGCGGCGGGTTTTGTGATTGGCGATACAAAACCAATTTTAAAAATCGTTCCCAACGATAATTTAGTTGCTTCGGTATATCTGACAAATCGAGATATCGGCTTCGTGCGCGAGGGAATGAAAGTGGAAGTGCGAGTCGATTCCTTTCCCTCAACAGAATTCGGTACACTCAAAGGAAAAATTACTTGGGTTGGTTCCGATGCTTTAGCACCAACTCAAGAGCGGCAATACTACGCTTTTCCTGCCAGAATTCAATTAGAATCGCAAAATTTATCGGTGAATGGCAGACCAATTTCCTTACAATCTGGGATGGGAGTCAATGCTGGGATTATTATTCGCAAGCGATCGGTTATGAGTATTTTGACCGATTTATTTGACAAGCAAGTCAGAAGTGTAGAGTCGATCCGGTAGTTGGGATTAAATAATTAATAACTAAATATGGAGGTTAGCGGACTCGAACCGCTGACATCCTGCTTGCAAAGCAGGCGCTCTACCAACTGAGCTAAACCCCCGTGAGTCGTGAGTTTGCTGTCGTTTTTTCGACAACTTTGTTATTATAGCTACTCTAAAACAATATGGTCAAGAGCTAAACGAGCAAAATTACCAAAAATATTTCAGAAATTTCTACTCATTCAAAGCCATGACTCAGGTTATCGCCACATTTTATAAGTTTGTCAGCTTACCAGACTGCGCCGAAATACGCGAACCGTTACTGTCTTACTGCCTGTCTCAAGGGGTGAAAGGGACAATTCTACTCGCAGAGGAGGGAATTAATGGCACAATTGCAGCTGCTTCCCGAAGTTTAATTGATTCCCTATTTGCTTTTCTCGGCTCCGATCCGCGTCTGGCAGACTTAGAGTACAAGTTATCACGTGCTGAAGCACCCCCATTCGAGCGGATGAAGGTGAAGTTGAAGCGGGAAATCGTCACCATTGGAATACCGGAAGCAGATCCGAGCCAGCAAGCCGGTACTTATGTCAACCCTCAAGACTGGAACGCAATTATTAGCGATCCTGAAGTCGTAGTGATTGACACCCGCAATGATTATGAAGTAAAAATTGGAAGTTTCCAAAGAGCGCAAAATCCACAAACTCAGTCATTTCGCCAATTTCCTGAATACGTGCGTCAACATCTCAATCCCGACAAACATAAAAAGGTAGCAATGTTTTGTACGGGAGGAATTCGCTGTGAAAAAGCTTCATCTTTCATGCTGTCTCAAGGATTTCAGGAAGTTTATCACCTCAAAGGTGGAATTTTAAAATATCTAGAGGAAGTTCCATCTGAAGAAAGTTTGTGGCAAGGAGAGTGTTTTGTATTTGACGAACGGGTAGCTGTACAACAAGGTTTAGTACCAGGTAATTATGAAATGTGTCGTAGTTGCGGACACCCAATTTCAGAAGAAGATAAGCAATCGGAAAAGTACGAAGAAGGAATTTCCTGTCCTGATTGCTTTAATACTCTTACCGAGGAGAAGAGAAGCCGCCAGCAAGAAAAGTTGAAACAGGGAGTCGGGAGTCGGGAGTTGCGGAAGCAGGGACAAGAGAGATAAGGAAGCAATTAGCAATTAGCATTCATTACCTTTCTTACCAGAGTTAAACCGTCTCCAATTGGTACAAGGCTGAGAGTAATACGCTTATCTTGATGAAGTTTTTGATTTAAGGTGCGTAATTTCTTAGTGCGATTATCTTGGACCTGTGGATCGGCAACTCGTCCCGACCATAAAACGTTATCAATTGCAATTAATCCGCCTGGACGTATAAGCTGAAGTGCTTGTTCGTAGTAGCTATCGTAATTACTCTTGTCTGCATCAATTAAAGCAAAATCAAATGTTTCAGATGCACCTGTTTCTATGAGATGGTGAAGGGTTTCCTTGGCTGGTGCAACGTGCAAGTCAATTTTATGTGCTACGCCTGCCTGCTGCCACCAGTGACGCGCGATCGCAGCATATTCCTCATTTTTTTCACAGCTTACTACTATACCATCAACGGGTAATGTTAATGCCATGACTAAAGAACTATAACCCATAAATACACCGATATCTAAAGTTTTCTTTGCTCTGATTAATTGCAACAATAAGGCGATAAATTGACCCTGTTCGGGTGCAATTTGCATCTTACCTAATGGGTGACGGGCAGTTTCTTGACGTAGTTGCGTTAAAATCTCTGGTTCTCGCAATGAAATAGATAATAAGTAATCATATAAATGGGGCTCTAAGCCAAGAGTTTGCCAAGTCATGATCGAGTCAGTAATGAGTGGCGATCGCAATTAAATAATATCAAAAAATAGTGTCAAAATAAATATCAAAAATAAAGGTAAGCAATACTCACCATCCATTTAAACATTTCAAAAATTATCAGTTAGCAATTGCAATCCGTTAGCTGATTTGAAGTAGTTGTTGAACGTGCTTTTGAAAAGCTAACAATCCTGCTTTTGAATTCCAGTTTTCTTGAAAAACATTCATATTCTCTAAGTCGATAACTTTTCCATCTCTCGGAAAAAAGATTTTTTGACCGAAAACTTGCTCGTAAGTTGGCGGATTGTGCCATCATTAGCTATCCAAACCGTTTTTACCATCCGATAAAAGCTAAATTCTTTTGCTGTCAACTCTTTGTACAACTCGTTATCTATAACTCGAACTACATGAGTGACCCTGGCGTGCTGTCTTAAAATGATAAAATCGTCTTTTTGAGGCTTGCAAGTATTTTCATATTGATTGTACTTCCAGTTTAAACCAAAAATATTTTCTGCTGGTTCAATATATTCAGTTTTATCCTTATAAGCCCAATATCTACCATCTTGATTTTTTACATTTTTAGTCCATTTTAGTCTAGTCAGATTCATGTTGAATCCCTCTGAGTAATTTTGCTTATATCGATCGATTCTCAGGAGTATGAGAAAGCTTATATAAAGCTAGTACGAGCGATTGGTATAGCTTCTATAGTTAAGATGCCCGCGGATAAATTTACAATAAATGATAAATGCCAAATTTCTAATCGTAGGTAATTGTTCTTAAAATTTGGTCTGAGCGATCGCAAATACGATTAACATCATCAAATAGTTAAGTCAAGGTTAATTTTTGCTGCTTGACTGCGGAGCGAGATTTGTTTAAATTACTGCCGTAAACTCTTTTTTTCTCAAGATTACTTTCACGTCATTAACTACTAACAGGATAGCGATCGCGCTAAATCGAAGCGCATGAATTGAGCTTTTTGGTAGTTTATTTTGACTTATCAAAATTAAGGTTTTCGATATTGTTTCGATTTTCCCTTGCCAAACTAAAGGAAATACTTATGAATTTCAACTTGCGACAACTTAACCGTCGCTCATTTCTGCTCGGTTCGGCTTTCACCAGCGGGGCTGTAGCTGCCAGTTTGTTGTCGCCATCCCGACAAGTTAAGGCACAAGCGCCAGGAATTGTGACCTCAGACAAAATGCGCCCGACAATCCCTTATGGAGTTGCTAGTGGTGATATCACGGGGAATCGTGCCGTAGTTTGGAGCCGCTGCGATCGCCCCGCACGAGCGATCGTAGAATACAGTACGAGTGAAAATTTTCGCCATGTCCGACGAATTATCGGAGCGCCAGCCTTAGAAGCAACTGACTTTACAGTCCGCGTTGACCTATCAGGACTGCCAACCGACGAGCAAATCTTCTACCGATTTACTTTTCAGGATTTGGACAACTCTAGTATTTCGAGCGTTCCTGTCACGGGAACTTTTCGCACTCCTTCAACTAAAAAACGCGACATTAAATTTGTCTGGGGAGGAGACACAGCCGGACAAGGCTGGGGAATTAATCCAGAATTTGGTGGCATGAAGATCTATGAAACCATGCGACAACTCAATCCAGACTTCTTCATCCACTCTGGCGATACGATTTACGCTGATAATCCAATCTTGGCTGAAGTCAAACTTGATGATGGTAGCATTTGGAAAAACATCACCACACCAGAAAAAGCAAAGGTAGCAGAAACACTAACTGAGTTTCGCGGCAACTATATTTATAACCTACTCGATGAAAACGTCCGCCGTTTCAATGCCGAAGTCCCTCAACTCGTTCAGTGGGACGACCACGAAACCACAAACAACTGGTATCCAGGCGAGATTCTTACAGATGTCGGTACAGATGCCCGTTATCAGCTTAAAGATGTGAATCTTCTGGCAGAACGGGCAAGACAAGCATTTCTAGAATACCAGCCAATTCGCTTCGATCCTAACGACCCAGAGCGGATTTATCGTTCGTTTCAGTACGGAGCGATGCTAGACATTTTCATGCTCGACAAGCGCAGCTATCGAGGCGCAAACTCGGCAAATCGCCAAACTGAGGCAAGCGACGAGACAGCATTTTTAGGTAAAGCTCAGGTCAGCTGGTTGAAGCAGCAGTTACTCACCTCAACCGCCACTTGGAAAGTCATTGCTAGCGATATGCCAATTGGACTAGTAATTCCAGATGGGACAACAGCCTATGAAGCGCTATCAAATGGGGATAACGGCGTTCCTCTAGGGCGAGAACTAGAGTTTGCAGATTTGTTTCAGTTCATTCAGCGGCAAAATATCCGCAATGTTGTTTGGTTGACAGCAGACGTGCATTATGCTGCGGCTCACTACTACGACCCTAGCAAAGCTCAATTTACTGATTTCAAGCCTTTTTGGGAGTTTGTCGCGGGTCCTTTAAACTCAGGCACATTTGGACCTAACGAGCTAGATAGTACTTTTGGTCCGCAGGTGAAATTTAACAGTTTGCCAAAGGGAACTAAGCCAAATCGTCCCCCTTCGGAAGGGTTACAGTTTTTTGGTATGGTCAAAATCGATCGCGACAGTGAAGTGATGACCGTCACCCTACACAATTTAGCCGGGGACACCCTCTACAGCGTGGATTTGCCTCCTGAAGAGAGCTGAGGGAGCTGAGGGAGCTGAGGGGACAAGAGGGACAAGGGAGAAATTAGTCACACCACACCCCACACTCCATACCCTATCAACACGCACCACGCACCACCCAATTACCAATTACCAATTACCAACTACCAACCACTCAACAATTCCGGTTACGATCGAAGAGTTTATGCATTCCGAATGAATTGCCATGACGATCGAACTCTACTATTGGACAACTCCAAACGGACATAAAATTACCATTTTTCTTGAGGAAGCAGAGCTACCTTACGAAATCAAACCTGTCAATATTGCTAAGGGCGAACAGTTCGACCCAGAATTTCTCAAGATCTCACCTAATAATAAAATTCCGGCGATTATTGATCGCGACCCCCCTGATGGTGGCGAACCGATAAGCGTATTTGAATCGGGGGCAATTCTGCAATATTTGGCAGAAAAAACGGGAAAATTTTTACCAGATAACCTACGCGATCGCGTCGAGACAATGCAATGGCTGTTCTGGCAAATGGGTGGATTGGGTCCCATGCTGGGACAAAATCACCACTTTGTCACTTACGCACCGGAGAAAATTCCTTATGCGATCGATCGCTACGTAAAGGAAACCGAACGATTATATGGCGTACTCGACGAACGGCTGACAAATCTACCTTTTATCACAGGTAGTTACTCGATCGCGGATATGGCAGCTTATCCCTGGATCGTACCCTACGAGACGCAACAGCAAAATTTAGATGACTTTCCCAATCTTAAACGCTGGTTTGAGAGCATAAAAGCACGTCCTGCCGTGCAACGTGCCTATGCTAAGGCTGACGAAATTAGTACTGCGCCATCTGTCACCGAAGAATCTAAAGCGATTTTATTCGGTCAAGGGCGGCGGCGCTCGTCTTAAGTGTTTTTGGTCAACTTTTGGCGTTGGCGATGTAGCAGTAAGCCAGCGCCAATAACACCGACACCAGCCAGCGTTCCTACTCCTCCTGGTTCTGGGACTGTTTCGAT
This sequence comes from Chroococcidiopsis cubana SAG 39.79, assembly GCF_003991895.1. Taxonomy (NCBI): domain Bacteria; kingdom Bacillati; phylum Cyanobacteriota; class Cyanophyceae; order Chroococcidiopsidales; family Chroococcidiopsidaceae; genus Chroococcidiopsis; species Chroococcidiopsis cubana. Next base: position 139,555 of record NZ_RSCK01000006.1, on the reverse strand, counting down.
TGAGCCAGTAATGACAGCATCACCCTCAAGCGAAAGAACGTTTGGATCTGGGTTAAGTCGATCGACTTGAGTAAAATCTAGCGTTCCAGTCGCGCCTGTGAATATGCCTTCGCCACCTGTAATTGTCAGCGTACCGGAACCAGATCCCGTCAGATTTTCCCGGTCAAGTGTAGCCGTAGCCGTGGCAGTTCCTCGCAATTTGTTATCCGTGCCTTCTCCCTCAAATACGATGTAACCTGGTGGCAGATCTGGTAAGCCAAACGTAGCGGGATTGGTATCAAAGTTAAGCGCACCAGTTGCAGGATCGGTTCGCGCGTAGATTAATCCTTCATACTGAGTTAGACCATAAGGGGCTTCAGGGTCGGAACTCGTAGCTAACTCGATCGATTGAGATAGCTCCTCGTCAATCGGTACGATCTCGATTCTTGTGTCATAGTTACCGTTAAATGGATATATCGTCTGCGCGATCGCTTTTGTCGTATCCAGTCCCACGCTAGCCAATGCGAAAGCGACTGAAATCAGCTTTACCGTATATGAAAGAGTCATTTGCATCCTGGCTTACAGCTATGCAAACGATCCTACAGCGCCAAATTTACAGTTTCTTGTGCTAATTTTTGGGAATATTTGCCGAATGTTTAGCAAATAGATGTTGACTCTAAGTTGCTTTTCTTCGCCTTGCAGCTGTCCGAGGCGGAGTGCGCCGTGCTTTGTGTCTGGTAGGTGGTTTCGCTGGTTTAGCTGGGGGTTTGGCGGTTTCTGGTTCCGGTGCGGGTTCTGGCGCGGGTTCTGGCGCGGGAGATTTAGCAGTTGTCCGAGTTGAGGTTTTCCCCTTGGCTTTAGGCTTGGTAGTAGTTGATTTAGCCGGGGATGTAGCTATTTCTAGTTCCGGTGCGGGTTCTGGTGCGGGTTCTGGTGCGGGTTCTGGTGCGGGAGATTTAGCAGTTGTCCGAGTTGAGGTTTTCCCCTTGGCTTTAGGCTTGGTAGTAGTTGATTTAGCTGTTTCGGGTTTGGCGGTTTCTGGTTGCGGTGCGGGTTCTGGTGCGGGAGATTTAGCAGTTGTCCGAGTGGAAGTTTTCCCCGGGGCTTTAGGCTTAGTAGTCGATTTAGCTGAGGGTTTAGCTGTTTCGGGTTTGACGGTTTCTGATTCTGCTGCTGATGGGGATGTAGACGATACCTCTACAGTTACCGTACCTTTCGTTTCTGGTGTAACCACAGCCACCACCATTTGAGTTTGGCGATCGTGTGCTTCAAATTGTGTGACTAGATCGGCTAATCCCATTTGTCTTGAATATTTGGGAATCACACTTGCTTTGAGAAATTTTGCCTCCATTTGAGCGATCGCATCATTAGGGTAGTAATTGACAAGTAAAACCCCATCTCCCTGTACCGCTGTCATATCTAAAAAGTATGTACCTAAGCGAGGAAGGTCATCTTGCAGTAATTTTTGTAGTTTGTCCATGTGAATTGGAAATTGGTAATGGGTAGTTGGTAATGGGTAGTTGGTAGTTGTTGATGGGTGAGAGATAATTCAAGAAATTAAAAGTATTTTCATGCACGACTTCCGACCCCTGTACGGGCGGGTTTGGAAACCAGCCCCTACCGACTCCCTCAAGAAGATAATAACCGCCCGACTGTACGATTTTTGGGGATGAAAGTTTGTCGTGCAACTCGTTGAATATCGGCTGACGATACCTGAGAAATCGCTTCTAGTTCTTTAAATAAATTTTGCCAGGAACCTGTTTTGACTTCGTACTCTAACAATAACTGTGCCATCCCCATATTTGAGTCGAGCGATCGCAATAAATCTGCTTTAGCTTGTGTTTTGACTCGCTCCAATTCCATCGCTGAAACTGGTTCGGTTTTGAGGCGATCGATTTCTTTTCTCATCGCTGTCCCCACTTCATCAACTGTATGCCCTGGAGCTGTCAAAGCATAAAATAGCATTAAATTTTCATATTTATTCCCCGGAAATCCACTACTACCTTGAGCTGATAAAGCTAGGCGTTGCTTTTCTACTAAAGATTGATAGAGTCGTGATGTACGTCCGTTACTCAACAATCTGCCAATCGTTTCATAAACCACATAATCTGGATCGTTAATTCCCGGACAGTGGTAGCCTTCTAAATACCAAGGTTGAGTCGGTAATTTGAGCGTCACTTCCCTCGTTTTTTGCTGCTTTGGTTCTACTGTTGTCAACTTAGGAGGAGCGACTTTAGCGCGATAGCGTCCAAAATAAACTTGAGCCAACTGTTTTACTTGTTGGGGATTAACATCACCGACAATTGCGATCGTTAATTGACTCGGTATGTAATAAGTATCGAAAAACTGCTGCACGTCAGCCCGCGTTAAGTTGCGAATATCTTGTTCGTAACCGATAACGGGACGCTTGTAAGGATGGACTTGATAAGCAGTATCGAGGAACTTTTCCACCATTTGTCCAATAGGCGAATTTTCTACCCGCAGCCGTCGTTCTTCTAAAATTACATCTTTTTCTTTGTAAAATTCTCGAAACACGGGTTCGAGAAAACGTTCTGACTCCAACGACATCCACATTTCTAGTTTGTTGGCGGGAAAGCTGTAAAAATACCGCGTTGCTTCTGTCGAAGTATTGGCATTTAAACCTACACCTCCAGCTTGTTCGACAATTTGCCCTAACTCATTTTGTTTAACTAACTGGGCTGCTTCAGCTTCTACTCGCTCAAATTGCGCTTGCAATTTGGTAACTTCTGCCTCATTTTTCGCTGTCTTGGCTGCGGTAATTTCTGCTGCTAATTTGTCTAATTTTTCTAACAGCGGTTTTTCTGCGGTGTAGTCTCGCGTACCGATTCGCGTCGTACCTTTAAATGCTAAATGCTCCAAAAAGTGAGCCACACCTGTCTTACCTACTGGTTCGTTAACTCCACCCACATCAGCATAGGTCAGAAAAGATACAACTGGTGCTTGATGGCGTTCCAAGACAATAAACTTCATCCCATTACTGAGACGAAATTCGGTTAAATCCTGGCTCACACGCTTGTAATAAGGTTGGATTGACTCCGATGGAGCAGAATTCGGAATTCGAAATTCAGAATTCGGAATTAAAGCTTCCCTACTCCCTGCTCCCAGCTCGTCCCTGCTCCCTATTTCAGCTAACGCCGTTTCCGAACAGACAACCCAAAACAAGATAGTTACAATTGTTAATACGGCAAGCAAGCGTTGCCAGATCTTAAATGCGGATAAAATTGAGCGGATAAAACGTACGATCTGATGCATCATAGATTGGAATCAATTGTGCGTTCGAGATAGATCTATTAACGATCTATTAAAGTTTGCCAGTTATGCAGCTGGATGTAAGAGAATGTCCCTACAAGTTGTATTAACATCGATACAACCATAAATACCTTCTATGCAAGTTTTTAACCGTGCTTCACAGCCAGCAGATTCTTCTCGCGATCGCATTTTACAAGCGGCGCAGCGATTGTTCGCGCGTCAAGGGTTTGACGGTACGACGACCCGCGACTTAGCACAAGCTGCTGGTGTGGCGGAAGGTACGCTGTTTCGTCACTTTTCTAATAAAAAAGCAATTTTGGTCGAGGTAGCAACCCAAGGTTGGGTAGAAATTCTCACCGATCTGCTGACGGAATTGAGCGAAATGGGCAGCTATAAAGCTGTAGCACAAGTCATGCAGCGGCGAATGTGGAACTTTCAGAAAAACGCCGATTTAATGCGGGTTTGCTTCATGGAAGCCCAATTTCATCCAGATTTGCGCGATCGCGTTCAATCTGAGGTGATCGGCAAAATGACGGATGTTGCTGAGGCTTTCTTTCAAACAGCAATGGAACGGGGCATTTACCGTCCGATGAATCCGCGTATCGTCGCCCAAGTTTTCTTAGGCATGTTTGCCATCTCTGGTTTCAGCCACAACACGTTAATGGAACCCAACGCCTCCCCCCAACAAATGAAAGAGATGGCGGAAGGACTAGCAGATATTTTTCTCAATGGGGTTTTAGTGAAGAGTCATTAGTCATTGGTCATTCGTCATTTGTTGTTGCCAATGACAGATGACGAATAACTATTCATAGATGAACGCAAGATATTAAAATCTTGTTAATAATTAAATATTGATGTGTTCTGCGTCTCGGAGGTTGCGAATGAAAGACCTAAGTAAATGGTTGAACCCTAGAGCGGCGATCGGAAGTTTACTAAGTGTTATTGTTTTGCTGAGCGTAGCAGGCGGACTTGTTAGCTGTACTCCTAGTGGAGATGAAAGAGTCAGAGACACGAACGAGAATGTAGAAGAAGACAACGAGAACGAAGCAGACGACGAGGATGATGGCAACGAAGCACCTAACCAAAATAATCAAGATGACGACGATTAAATTGGTCATTTGTCAGTAGCTAGTCACCAGCCACTAGTCACCAGTCACTCTTCACGACTTAGTTTTCAATGACTCATGACACTGATGTGGAAGCTCTGCGGCAGCGGCGAGAGAATCTAGCCGATCGCCTTGATGTACCAGTTATATTATGGTCGGGACGCAGTAGCGCGCGTAATTTTCCTGCTAATTGCTTTCCCTTTCGAGCCAGCAGTCACTTTCTCTATTTTGCTGGTATTCCCCTGGAAACAGCGGCTATTCGCTTAGAAGGGGGGAAAATGACGTTGTTTGTAGACGATCCGAAACCAGAAAGCGCCCTCTGGCACGGAGAAATGCCCAGCAGAACAGACATTGCAACTCAGATTGGCGCAGATGCAGCTTTACCCATGAGCGAGTTGGAATCTCATGCTGTGGGGGCAGCTACTATTGCCGCACAGGATACTATGACCGCTCTCCAACAGTCTCGCATCCTTAACCGTCCAATTTCACCAGCTAAGGTATTGCAAGGCATTGATTTGGAGTTAGCTCAAGCAATTGTAGCGCTGCGGCTCAGTCACGATCGCGCTGCTTTAATTCAATTACGCCAAGCTGCTGACGTGACGGTACAAGCTCATATTGCTGGTATGGCAGTGTCAACTAACGCCTCATGGGAGGCAGACGTGCGCGCCACGATGGAACACGTTATTCTCGCTAATAACATGAGCTGTGCTTATAGCAGTATCGTGACGGTGCATGGAGAAGTGTTGCATAACGATCGCTATCATCACCCGATGCAGTTGGGAGACTTGTTACTGGTGGATGTAGGGGCAGAAACATCAACAGGTTGGGCGGCGGATGTCACCCGTACTTGGGCTGTATCTGGGCAATTCTCAGCCACTCAACGGGCGATCTACGATGTGGTACTGGCGGCGCACGATGCTTGTATTGCGAAGATTCGTCCCGGCGTAGAGTATCAAGATATACATTTGTTAGCGGCGACGGTTATTGCTCAAGGTTTGGTCGATCTAGGCATTTTGCGCGGTCAACCGGAAGATCTAGTCGAAATGGATGCTCATGCCCTATTTTTTCCCCACGGGATCGGGCATTTATTGGGTTTAGACGTTCACGATATGGAAGATTTAGGGGATATTGCTGGATATGAGGAAGGGCGCAAACGCAGCGATCGCTTTGGGTTAAATTATTTACGGTTGAATCGTCCCCTCCGTCCTGGGATGTTAGTCACGATCGAACCAGGATTTTATCAAGTTCCGGCGATTTTAACCGATCGCGATCGGCGGGAGAAATATCGCGATGTCGTCAACTGGGAACGCTTAACTCAATTTGCTGACGTGCGCGGCATTCGGATCGAGGACGACGTGTTAGTTACGGAGACTGGCAGAGAAGTCTTGACAGCAGCATTACCAACTAAAGCGGAAGCGGTTGAGGCTTTGGTACAAGGGGACTTGTCTCAGTTAGAAGCGGTTTATAGTTAAAAATAATTACGCTTCGGTACAACTTTCTCTTGTCCCCCCCTTTCATAAGGGGGGTTAGGGGGGATCTTTGAGTCATTGGCGTAGTTTTTCGATTTTCTCTTGTCTCCCCCTTTCATAAAGGGGGTTAGGGGGGATCTTTGAGTCATTGGCGTAGTTTTTCGATCCCCCAACCCCCTTAAAAAGGGGGCTAAGAAAAAAGTTCGCATAGAAATTAATTTAACTGAGCAAACAGCGCTTCCCAATCAGTGATTTCCGGTCTTGCACCAGAATTAACAATTTCAAAAGTCTTGTTGACTGTTACGGGGTCAGATATACACTCTACGCAAGCGGTAGCTACATCTATTCTGCTAGTATCCCCTACCAAGGTATCGCCCGTACCTACAACAACAGCTAATTTGCCGTCAGTTGTCGCCTTTAATAATGTATTCAGGTCATAAGAAGTGTAAGGACCATCAATTAAACGCCCTGGGCGGATAATCGTGTAAGGCAAACCCGAAGTCGCGATCGCCTGTTCTCCTTCCTGCTTGGCATCAAGTACGCCAAAGGCATTGAGAATACTAAAAGGAAACTGCTTTTTGCGTAAGACACCACAAGAAGAAACAAAAACAAACCTTTGCAAATCTTGCGGTGCAGCTGCAACCAAATTTTTCACACCCACAGCATCAACCTGCTGCGGACTATTTTGGGCTGAGAAGAAGTTTTGAAAATCCCATTTGGCAGAAGGAAAGGCAGTCGTACCAGTACAACAAATAATATGGGTAACGTTCTGTACTGCTGCTGGTAGGGTGTTGGGTTGACGAATATCGCCTACGGCAATTTCTACGCGATCGCCAAACATCTGTTTTGCTTTATCGGCTTGACGGGTGAGGACGCGCACGGTAAAACCTTTTTCCAGTGCTTTAGCAACTGCTAACTGTCCGACTCCACCTGTTGCACCAGCGACTAGAATTAATGCTGCTGTCATTTTGCCATCATCCGTAAAGCTAAAGAAATCAACGATAGGAAAGTTAAAAACCCGACGGCATCCAGAATAGTTGTGAGTAGGGGACCGCTGATCAATGCCGGATCGAGTTTCAATCGCTTTAATCCCATCGGTAGCATTGTCCCTAAACTTGCCGCTACAAATACGTTAATTGCCATCACCGAGGCAGCAACAATAGCAACCCAGCGTTCTTGAGGCGGCGACCAAATTAAGGACAGAATCCCCAAAGCGATCGCCAAAGCTAAGGCTGTTCCTAGCCCAGCCAAGATCTCTTTACGGAGAATTTTTAACGTATCTAGAGGTGTCACTTCGCCTACACCAAGTCCGCGTACCGTCACCGACAAAGCTTGTATGGCAACATTGCCACTCGTGTTAGATAAAATCGGCATAATTACGGCTAACACTGGCACTACAGAAATCACCTGTTGAAAAGGTGCGATCGCGCTGGCTGCCCCAACATATAACCCAATATTTGCTAACAGCCAAGGCAATCGCTTGCGGATAGTTACATGGGGCGGAGATAAAGCCGCTTCGTCACCACCACTGACCCCTGCTAATTTTTGAATATCTGCCGTGGCTTCCTCTTCTAAAATATCTACCACGTCGTCAACGGTAATAATTCCTACCAAGCGATCCTCCCGATCTACGACTGGGATGGCGATCAAGTCGTAGCGTTTCATCAACTGGGCGGCTTCTGCTTGCGGTGTGTCGGTTCTGACTCGCACGACACGCTGACTGGCAATCTCGCGAATGAGAACATCGGGGATAGTAAATAATAATTGTCGCAAGGAAACTACGCTCACCAGTTTGCGATTATCGTCGGTGACGTAGGCATAGTAAATCGTCTCTTTATCTTCGTCATTGCGTCGAATTTTATTGAGGGCTTCTCCTACAGTTAAACCTTGGCGCAGGCGGACGTATTCCGTCGTCATCACCCGTCCTGCCGTGCCTTCGGGATAGCCTAATATTGTTGCTGTGGCTTGCCGTTCTTCCGCACTAAGTTGTTGTAGCAGCCGCTTGACAACACCAGCAGGTAACTCGTCAAACAACTCTGCCCTGTCGTCAGGACTCATGGACTCTACCAGGTGAAATACCTGGGCATCATGCAGAGAACCGATTAATTCTTCCTGCACTTCTTGAGGTAAGTATTCAAATACAGCGATCGCCTGATTTTTATTCAGCAAGCGAAAGGCGATCGCTTGTTGCTGGGGAGAAAGTTCCGCAATATAATCCCCTGCATCTACAGGGGGCAAACGGTTTAATTCTGCTTTAAGTAAGTTGAGATCGGTAATATCGGTTAGGGCAATACGTCCTTCTTGAGTGAGCATAAACACCTCCTAAGTCTCCCCTACTCTGAGAGACTAGTTCGCTCAGCTCAGAGGAGAATACTACTGTGGGGGGATGGACTTCGATCTACGTCCATAAACTTTGAACAATTCAACATCGATACCCAATTTGGGTAACGCTACGTTTAATCGTAACCTGCAAGTGTTGTTTTCGGAAGTCCAAGCTAAAAATGACCGAAACATTTGTGTATCTCGCTGGTTGTAATATTATCTTGCCCGATTTGCGATCGAATGAAACATCTTCATCTTGTTTGCTGTCGCGATAGGTAATTAATTGCCACTAATGCGATCGCAATCAAAGCAAAAGAAAATAAAGTTGTCAATGTTCCCAGGGCATAGAGTGCGGGAGAAGTGACGTTTGTTGTCATACCAAAAATTTCTAATGGCAAGGTGTTAGTCTCCCCAGAAATTAATGACGTGCGGGTAAACTCATCGTAGGAAAGTGTGAATCCTAGTAACCCTACACCAATGACACTAGAGGCAATTAGAGGAAAGACAATTTGCCAAAATGTTGTCGTGTCACTCGCTCCTAAATCGTGGGCAGCTTCTTCATATGCAGGGTTGAACCGACCAAATATTCCTAACATAATTAAAAAGGCAAAAGGTAGCGTCCAGGTTAAATGTCCGGCAAGTGCTGAAGAATACCACTGATTATCTAACCCAACTATACTAAACAAAATTCCAATTCCTAATGAGACTAGAATGCTAGGGACTATTAAGCTAGAAATTGTCAGGTAAAAAATCAGATTTGAACCGAAAAACTTCCGACGAAATGCTAGCCCTGCCATCACGCTAAAGATAACTGTAATTAGCATGACAATTAATCCCAGCCAAAGCGATCGCCCAAATCCATCGACAAAGTTTCCTACTCGCTGCGGCTCAAACACTGCTTTGAGCCAATGAAAACTAAAACCCCGCATCGGGAAAGTTAATTGTCCTTCCGGTCCTTGCAACGATAAGAGAAAAATAGCCGACATCGGACCATAAAGGAATAAGACAAATAATCCGAAAAATCCTGCTAGTAGATAGTAAGAAAGCGATCGTTTTTTTTCAGCCATATTTAATTATGGGGAATAGGGAGTAGAGATCGGTGACCAGTGACCAGTTATCAGTGAAGAGTTATAGTTGGTAGCTAGTAGTTAGTCATTTTGTTTTTTGACTTTTAACTTTTGAAATTTGACTTTTTACAATTCTTTGCGAATATCAACTACGCGCAAAATGGCAAATACAATTATCAGCGTAACAATCAATAACACGACTGCATTTGCTGCGGCTAGGGGATACTGCAAGCTATCGAGTTGGTTCTTAATTAAATAGCCAACAGAAGAAGACTTACCACCACTCATAATCCGCATCGTGGCAAATTCTCCCATCACCAACGTCACCACAAAAATCGAACCGATCGCAATTCCCGAAGCAGATAAAGGCAGGATAATTTCTTTTTGAATTTGAAATGGAGAAGATCCTAAATCCTCAGCTGCCGTTACCAAAGAGCGATCGATTCGCATCATGCTATTAAATATCGGTGCAACCATAAATAAACAGTAGAGATGCACCATCGCCAGAATTACAGAAAAATCAGAAAATAGAAAAATTTCCACTGGCTGATTAGTTATACCTAAGCCCATTAATGCCTGATTAATTAATCCCTCTCTCCCTAAAAATGGAATCCAAGAAATCATCCGAATAATGTTTGATGTCAGAAAGGGTACAGTACAAATTAAAAATAAAATCGTCTGCCATTTCGGACTTTTAATGTGAAAAGCCAAAAAGTAAGCAACTGGATAGCTAATCAACAAGCAAATCAACCAAACGAGAAAAGCAAATTTAAAGGTATTGAGATAAGTTGACAAGTAAACTCTCGAACTAAAAATTCCCAAGTAGTTATTTAAAGTAAATCCTGGGGTCATCGCAAAGCCATTAAAATTCCAAAAACTGACAATTGCGATCGCGATAATTGGCAATACCAAAAACAGTAGAAAAACCAATGTTTGTGGAGCTACCAACAAATAATTGCGTAAAGTTTTTGAGTTGTTCATAGAAAGTGGTGCGTGGTACGTGATAACTGAATAACTGATTACGCCACAATAAACTCAGTCCACTTATAAACGAGATATACTTGCTGCTGCATGAAAGAGTTCCAACAGACGACATTACCCATTCGTTCTGTAAACGAACCACCATCGCGCACCGCACCTTTAGACTCGATCTTTTTACCAAAGGGATCGATAATGTCAATCGCCGCAGGTTTGCCTTCATACCAAAAGTCCCATTCTTCCGGCTTCATAAACTTTCTGGCATTTTGGGGAGCAGCACTGTAGTAACCTTGACGCGAGAGGAATCCGCCTACCCAACCGTCTAACATCCAGTTGAGGTACTCGTAAGCAGCGTCTAGTTTTATTCCCGAAAGATTCTTCGACAAACCCAAACCGCCACCCCAACCGCGATAACCTTCCTTCAAGGGTGCATAAACGCAAGGGATTCCCCTTGCTCTCACAGCAGTCACCGCAGGCGACCACATCGATTGCAGCACCACTTCCCCAGATGACATCAGGTTGACGGACTCATCAAAGGTCTTCCAAAAGGCACGAAATTGCCCAGCTTGCTTTTGCTCGATTAAAAGGTTAGTCACCTTGTCGAGTTCTTCTCTGGTCATGTTACCTTTATCGCCAAACTTCATCTGTCCTGTGGCTTCCATCACCATTGCTGCATCCATAATGCCAATGGAAGGAATATCGAGCAGAGATGTTTTGCCTTTAAATTGTGGGTCAAATAAATCTGCCCAAGACTCGATTTTCTTGCTTACTAAATCAGGACGATATCCCAGCGTATCGGCGTTGTACTGAAATGGAATCATCGTCGCCCAGTCAGTTGGTTCTGAAGCAAATTCAGTCGAATCCTTGCCTTTCAGAAACATGACTTTGCGTGGAGCCGTTCCTTGAGAGGTATTGACTCTTGCCCCTGGATATAATTCTCCAGTCGTGAAGATCGGCGTAATTTTATCGAATTCTTTGATTTTCCTAATATCAATTGGCTGAAGATTGCCAGAAGGAGCAACTAATGGTAAGGCAAAATATTCACCGTCAAAAATATCGTATTGTTTGGGTTGAGTAATGGCAATTTGAATGTTTTCTGCCGTACTCAACGCCCGCATTTGAATTTTGAAACCCAAATCTTTCTCTGCTTGGACGCGAATATCGTTAATTTGTGCCGCACCTGTGCCAATTAATCGCAGCGTTACATCTTGAAGTTTGTTAGTAATAACTGTTGGACTGCGATTGGAACAACTAGCAGCCGCGATCGCAGTTCCCCCTGCTGCCAAACCTGTTTTGAGCAGCTTGCGCCGACTAATTTTTCTCATAACTTTACAAAATCAAAAGTCAAAAGTTAAAAGTCAAAAGTTAAGATGGTGCGATCGCCTCTCTTAGAAAGATATGACACCGCCTTTTGATATTTGCGATCGCGCTTTTCAGTTTTCTATTCGCGTTGTTAAGCTGTGTAGTTTTTTGCATAAAATATCGGGGGTGGCAAGGGAAATATCAAAGCAGCTTATTCGGTCGGGAACTTCCATTGGGGCAAATGTTGAGGAATCTAGAGCAGCACAAAGTCCTGCTGATTTTATCCACAAACTAGAAATTGCCTTAAAAGAAGCTAGGGAAACTAGATACTGGCTCAAACTAATCGTTGCTACTGCCATTGTTCCCGAAAGAAGATTGCTGTCTCTACTAAGTGAGATAAATGAGCTAATGAACATTATTGCTGCCATCATTATTAAGTCTAAGCAGAATAGAACAAAGCCGTTTTGACTTTTCACTTTTCACTTTTGACTTTTTTATGCGGCTAAGAAAACGCAGTTATCTTTCGACCAACTAAGTACGACTAATTGTCCTTCTGTAAGTGCATTTGCATCCCAATCAGTTGTACGGGCTTTGTATAATATTTCTTGCCCTGTGGCTTCTGCCATCAAGGAAACTCGCGTCACAAAACCCGTCATTTCTACAGCAACAATTCGAGCAGTAATTTGATTGGCAGCCAGAGAAGACTGAATAGGAACAGTAGGCAAATAAGGCTCGATCTGCATTAAATCGGGACGGATCGAACACGCTGCTATAGATCCTACTGGTGCAGCGTAGCCGCGACAAAATAAAGTGCCAATGCCTTCTACTTCCAGTTGAATTAAATCCAAACTCGTATCGGCAACGCTGTTGACAACTTTACCTGTAAAGATATTGTTGTCTCCCATGAATTTAGCAACAAACTGGGAAGCAGGAGTGTTGAAAAGTTCTGAAGGTGTAGCAACTTGATCGATCCGTCCGTGGGTCATCACCACCACCATATCTGAAAGAGAAAAAGCTTCTTCAACGTGGTGAGTCACCTGAATGAAGGTCATGCCAAATTGTTTCTGAATTCGGCGCAACTCCGTCCGCATCTTAACTCTTAAGTTTTCATCCAAGGCGCTTAAAGGTTCGTCCAACATCAACACCTGGGGACGGGTGGCTAAGGCTCTCGCTAAGGCGATCCGCTGCTGTTGTCCGCCGCTGAGCATATTCGGTTTGCGCTCGGCAACATGGCTCAAACCTACCATTTCTAGCATTTCTCCCACTCTGGTACGGCGTTCTTGTTCTGGGAGTTTACGCATTTTCAAGCCAAACTCGACGTTTTCCCAAATGCTTTTATGTGGAAACAAGGCATAGCTTTGGAACATCATCGAAGTATTGCGTTTCGCTGCTGGAATGTCATTGACGCGGCGATCGCCAATTAAAATATCTCCGCTAGTGACTTCTTCATGTCCCGCGATCGTTCTCAGTGCTGTTGTTTTGCCGCATCCACTCGGACCTAATAAACAGCAGTAGTTTCCGGCGGGAATATCTAAGGTCAAATTTTCAACTGCTGTAAACGAGCCGTATTTCTTCGTCACCGATCGCAACGATACGCCAGCCGCCGCATCAGCTAAGGCTTGTTGCGTTGCTGAACTCGTTTGGAGGAATTCTTGTCTAACTCCAGTTGTTGTCATGATTAGTTCTGTAGTGCAATTGCTAGCTTGACTCAAACCTGCTGCGAACGGGCGATGCTAGAAAAGCGGTAACAGTAGTTCGCTCTTATCTTTGCACTTTACTCATCAGCAGGTACGCACGTTTGGACTCAAAAGTCTAGCTGATAACTGTGTATGCTGTATACGATGATATATAAGAATAAATTGAAAAAAAAACTGTATGTTGGACTACAATCTCCCCCGAGAGAAAGAGCATGTCTATCTCAGGCGAGGGGTCTCGATAATTAAGAATATCTATTTAATAATTGAGGGTGGCGATCGCTAGCAAAAACTTACGCTCCTCAGGAGAAAAAATTGTATACTGTATGCAAAGCTGATGAAGAGGTCAGGAGCTAGCCACACAATATTCATTCTGGCTCGATCGCCTAACTTCTTCCTCAATAACACGTACAAATACAGTTAAGGAAGATCGTGCCGTCAAAAACATAAAATAAGAATAGCTAAAATATCCCTCTTCAGACAGATGCTAAGGAGTCTCGCTTTGTCCCTGTCTCCTCAGTCGCTCCAGCGACAGCGATCGCTACAAGAACAAGCATATCAGGCGTTGCGGAATGCCATACTCTCAGGGGAACTAGCACCAGGAGAGCGACTAGTAGAAACCAAATTAGCGAACAAGCTTCAGGTAAGTCGAACGCCGATTAGAGAAGCAATTCGCTTACTTCAGCATGAAAATCTAGCTACAAGCGACCTAGATGGAGTCTTGCGGGTTGCGACGATCTCAATTGTGGATGCAATGCAATTGTACGATTGTCGAATTGCTTTGGAGGAATTATCTGTCCGGGGAGCCTGTCACCATGCGACAGAAATGCAACTGCAAGAACTTGAAAGCATGGTTGAGCAAGCAGAAAAGATAGTAAATAGTAAACCTACACAACTGACTAGCTTTCGCTTGTTAGATATTGACTACCGCTTTCATCGGTTATTAGCGCAGAGTTCCGGCAATCCCTGGCTTGTCTCCCTGTTAGATCGAGTCTTCGATCAAATGCAACTGTTAAGGATTCAGACAACCAAACACAATCCCAATGTATTAGAAATTCGTACAGAACATCGACAAATTTATCAACCTATACAGCAGCGAGATGAAAAAGCGGCAGTCGCGGCAATGGTTGCCCACTTAAGAGCAAGTAAAGCGCGAGTCGTACAAGAAGTCGAGCAATTACAGCAAACGAAAGTGAGTAGTGAGTAGTGAAGAGTGGCTAGTAGCTAGTGGCTAGTGGCTAGTAATCAATAGACCTCCTGCATGAATCAAAAAATCATGGATGTCATTCTGTTGGCGAAGCCTTCCCGAAGGGTACGCAACGCAGTGTAGTGAAGAATCTCCCAGATGTTTCGCGTCGCGTATGGATGACAATTCAAGTATTCACGCAGGAGGTCTAATAAATACTAACTACCAACTACTAACTACCAACTACCAATTTCCAACTACCAATTACCAATTACCAATTCCCCCTCAACATGAAAACAACCTCAGAAACCAGAAAAGTTTTTATTTGTGGTTCGGCATTGCGCGGACAACCAGATCATCAAAATCTTCAGTCAGCAAAGTTTGTCAAAACAGCAGCAACTCAACCCCGCTATCGCCTTCACGCTGCTGGTGACGGTTGGCATCCGGCGATTTATGAAGTCGCAGAAGGTGGAATTTCTATTCCTGGGGAAGTCTATGAAATGACGAAAGAGCAGTTTGAATATTTGTCGGCAAACGAGCCACCAAATATGTATGCAAGCGATATTGTTCTAGAGGATGGAGAAGTCTTGACAGCATTTCTTTATCCGAAAGAATTAATTGAAAAATACAATTGGACTGATATTTCGCATCTTGGTGGGTGGGCTGCTTACAAAGCCAGTTCGAGCGAAAGTTAAAGGCGATCGCTGTTACTTTTTGGGAGCAAAAGGGGCAAGCATACCAGTATAGGGTTTAGGAATGGGATATGCTAAGTCGCCAACTTTGCTAGTACTTAAACCCAAACTTACCAAAGCTTCTACAAATTTGACAGCAGCAGTAACACCATCAATGACGGGAATACCAATCTCGTCGCTAATTTCAGCAGGTAGGTCAGCCATACCACCACATCCTAAAACGATCGCCCCACAGTCATCTTCAGCTAGGGCAGATTTACACTCTTGAATAATTGTCTTGCGAGCTGGAGATCCTGCAATCTCCAGTTCCAACACGGGGAGATCGATCGCGCGAATATTACGACAAAAGCGACTCATACCGTAGTTTTCTACTAATTGCCGAGCAATGACTTGCGTGCGTTTGAGGGTGGTAACGATGGAAAATCCAGTAGCCACAAAACTCGCAGCGTGCATCGCCGCTTCCGCAATACCGAGGACGGGACCCCGTGCTAGTTCGCGGGCAGCCAGCAAGCCAGGATCGCCAAAACAAGCGATGACATAACCATCTACCCCAGTTGCTTCTCCTTGGTGAATTTCTTCAAGTAAGCCAACTACGCTAAGTGCTTCATCGTAATGTCCTTCGATCGAAACTGGTCCCATAGTTGGGTTGCAAGCAATAATCTCAGTGTCAGGACTTGCAACGGCTTTTGCTGCTAACCCGATTTTTTGGGTCATGCTAGCTGTGGTATTGGGGTTGATGACTTGAATTTTCATGGTTTTGCTGCATGGAAAGGGTGGGTTTCTGGAGATTTTTGTCCAATGTGCAACTTTCTCTCGTTCTCCCTTTATAAGGCAGGGTTAGGGGGGATTTTGCCTTAACCGAAAAGTATTGATAGCAATTCTCGATTGTATGGATGACATTTGTAGGGGCGCACAGAGAAAGCGCCCCTACCAGACGTGTATTGCATCCAATTGAAAACCGCTATGAGATAGGAGGTCAGAAGTTGTTGTTTTTTTGTTTTATATAGCAAATGTCATACTTGCGAGTTAAAGTGTTGTAGAAAAATTGCTATTTTCGCAGACTATGCCAATCAATTCAAATAAGTTTGCTGAGAACACGGGCGAGCTAACGATTCAGTTAGAAGCAATGTGCCGTCGCTTAGAAAATTTGTATATTCGTGCAAAAGAGCCAGCTTGGTCGCCAGCGGAGTTACTGGCAGAATCTTTTAGAGAACTCAGTTGTTCTCTAGAAGAGATTTATGTTGCTATTGAGGAGCTGCGGCAGCAAAATGAAGAATTGGCAGCAGCTAGATTTTTAGTCGAGCAGGAGCGCCAACGCTACCAAGATTTATTTGAATTGGCTCCAGATGGCTATTTTGTCACCAATGCTGCGGGAGTGATTCTCGAAGCTAACCGTGCTGCTGTTAGTCTACTGAATGCAGCGCCAGAATACTTAGTTGGCAAACCACTTGTCTTGTTTGTCGAACGAGGCGATCGCTCATCCTTTCGTTCTCAACTCAATCGACTATGCTATCAAATTGACCGACTGCAAAACTGGCAAGTCCGCATCCAACCCCACAAATGGGAACCCTATGACGCATTCTTGACGGCAACCGTCGTGCGCGATCGCCAAGGAACGGCAAGTCATTTACGGATTTGCCTGCGACAGACCGACGAGCAGCAAGTGGCGATCGGCAGCTAAACCATCTATACCAGCAGTTGCCAAAGTTTATGAATATCAGTGGTTTATAAAACTTTTTCGGAGCCGTCAATTCTTATAATTATTAAAGAAACGCAATAAAACTGGTTAGTGGTTAGTAGTAGAGACGTTATATGTAACGTCTCTACTACTAACTGATAACTGATTGGTCAAGGAGCGATCGCTAAACATATGGCAAGGATAGAAACCAGAACAGAACCCATGGTACTCAACATGGGACCGCATCACCCCTCCATGCATGGCGTGATGCGGTTGATCGTGACTCTGGATGGCGAAGATGTGGTCGATTGCGAACCCGTCATCGGCTACCTGCACCGAGGAATGGAAAAAATCGCCGAAAACCGCACCAACATCATGTACGTCCCCTACGTGAGTCGGTGGGATTATGCGGCGGGGATGTTCAATGAGGCTGTTACTGTCAACGCCCCCGAAAAATTAGCCGATATTCCCGTTCCCAAACGCGCCAGCTACATCCGCGTCATCATGCTGGAACTGAACCGGATTGCCAATCACTTACTCTGGTTGGGTCCGTTTATGGCTGATGTTGGCGCTCAAACTCCTTTCTTTTACATCTTCCGCGAACGCGAGATGATCTACGACCTCTGGGAAGCAGCTACAGGCTACCGGATGGTGAATAACAACTACTTCCGCATTGGTGGTGTAGCCGTCGATCTACCTTACGGCTGGATCGATAAGTGCCTCGATTTTTGCGACTACTTCATGCCCAAAGTAGACGAATACGAGCGCCTGATCACCAACAACCCGATTTTCCGTCGTCGTGTTGAGGGTGTAGGCACGATTACAAGAGAAGAAGCTATTAACTGGGGGCTTTCCGGTCCCATGCTGCGGGCAAGTGGCGTAAAGTGGGACTTGCGGAAAGTTGACCACTACGAATGCTACGACGACTTCGACTGGGACGTTCACTGGGAAACCGCCGGGGATTGCTTTGCGCGTTACTTAGTGCGAATTCGGGAAATGCGCGAATCGGTGAAAATTCTGCGCCAAGCCATTGCCGGACTACCAGGTGGACCCTACGAAAACCTGGAAGCCAAGCGGATGCAAGCTGGTCCAAAATCTGAATGGAGTGGTTTTGATTACCAATACATCAGTAAGAAAGTTGCCCCCACATTCAAGATTCCCAAAGGCGAACACTACGTCCGTGTAGAGAGTGGCAAAGGGGAATTAGGCATTTATATTATCGGCGATGATAATGTCTTCCCTTGGCGGTGGAAAATCCGCGCAGCTGATTTCAACAACGTGCAAATTCTGCCTCATATCCTCCGAGGCGTGAAGGTTGCTGATATCGTCACGATCCTGGGTAGTATTGACATCATCATGGGATCGGTAGACCGATAAATAAGTCGTAAGTTGTAGGGGCGGGTTTACCTAAAATATTTGTCAAAGTTAGAACAAACTAGTGAACCCGCCCGTACAAAAGTCGTCAGTCAAAAATAATCAATACAAATGACAAATGACAGATGACTCGAATTTAGAGTTGAAGCAGGCGATTCGACGTGCGATCGCCTCCAGTTCTCAGCAGCGAATCACTTTTGCTGAGTATATGGAATTAGCGCTATATCACCCGACTTGCGGCTATTACACGACTAAAGCCGTCCAAATGGGCAAGCAGGGTGATTTTTTTACGTCTACCCATCTGGGTGCTGATTTTGGCGAGTTGCTCGCAGAGCAGTTCGTTCAAATGTGGCAGATCTTAGGAAAACCTCAGCCCTTTACTTTAGTAGAAATGGGGGCAGGTCAAGGTTTTTTGGCTTTAGATTTACTCAAATACGTCCAGCTGAATTATCCAGAGTTTTTCGCCGTACTGGACTACATCATTGTCGAGCAGTCTCCTGCTTTGCGAGAGTTACAGCAGCAGACGATCCCCCCAACCCCCCTTGAGAAGGGGGGCAAGACGATCCCCCCAACCCCCCTTGAAAAGGGGGGCAATGTTCTCTCTACAACCCCCTTTTTAAGGGGGTCGCTGCCGGCGGGGGGATCCATCCGCTGGTGCAGTCTAGAAGAAATCCCAGATAATTCGATCGCTGGCTGTTTCTTTTCCAACGAACTCATAGACGCACTACCCGTACATCAAATTGCGATCGAACGAGGTGTGCTGCGAGAGGTGTATGTTGGACAAGGGAAACAAGGGGGACAAGGAAGTAGCAATTCTAGTCACCAGCCACTAGCCACTAGCCACTCTCCTTTTACAGAAATTACAGAGAAACTTTCTACACCCAGACTGCAAGAATATTTCGACTTGGTTGGCATCGATATAACTTCTTCTACCTATCCAGATGGATATCGCAGCGAGGTAAATTTGGCTGCTTTAGACTGGTTGCAATCAGTAGCTCAGAAGTTGCAGTGCGGATATGTATTGACAATTGATTATGGTTATCCTGCAAGTCGATACTACAATCCAGCACGATCGCAAGGGACTTTACAATGTTACTATCAACACCATCACCACAACGATCCGTATATCAATATCGGACAACAAGATATCACCGCTCACGTTGATTTTACAGCTCTACAGCGATGGGGCGATCGCTGCGGACTGCCAACAGTCGGGTTCACCCAACAAGGCTTATTTTTGATGGCGTTAGGATTGGGCGATCGCATTGCGGCACTATCTCAAACCACAAGCCAATCGCTCCAACAAGTCCTATGGCGGCGTGATGCTCTACATCAACTGCTCGATCCTATGGGTTTAGGCGGATTTGGCGTTTTGATTCAAAGCCGGGGACTCACTGAGACAGAAGTAGCACAGCCCTTGATGGGGTTAAAGTAGAGACGTTACATGTAACATCTCTACAAGGTGAAATCTTAAATCAATAGCTCTGACGATGGTGAGAATTCAATTTTCCCCCACAATGATTAGAGTAGTAAAGTAAGGCTATCAAACAGCAAAATCATGAACGCCCACGATCTATTAACACTAGTAATGCTTTTGACTCCTGGGATTTTGCTTTCAGTAATAATTCTGGTTACATTTGCCGCTGGAGGCTGAATCAGTTATCAGTGGCTAGCGGCTGGTGACTAGTGACTAGAATTGCTCCCTCAGCTTCCCCAACTTCCTCAGCTTGGCAACTCTCTCTTCCCCGACTCCCGTACGGGCGAGTTTAATTGCAGATCTTCTAGTTGTTCGCAGGAATTTTCCATGAACCCCCCCCTACGACTCCCGGCTCCCGATATGGTATTAGGACTGCACCCCCTCTAACATAGAGTGGATGACGTGGCTGTCCTTTTAGGGTGACTCCTAGACAATGCAAAACTTGACCCTGACTCAAGAAACCTAGTACGGATTTATCTCTTTGTTGCCAACTACCATAGTTACCCCAACCAATGACAATTTTCTCGACACTTTGCTGCATTCGCATTAAATAAGAGTCATTCTCGCAGCCAACCGGATCGAAGACTCTTCGCAACACTAACCAATCGGTGGCGCGGTAAGCAAATAAATTGCCTACTTCTATGCTTCCGTATCCCCAGTTACGAGCAAAATTGATACAGCGACGAATCGTGGGATCGTCTTTGGTTGCATCTGCCGTACTGGGGTTGAGCATAATAAAGCCAATGCATGGTAGATCGGTATCCCAAACTCTAGTTAGGGAATAACGATACAATCCATCGGGTGCGATCGCAGCACTCATCTTCATTCGGCAAGACGCAAGAGTTAACTAACTACTAACAAATGACGAATGACAAATGACGAATAAGTTCGCAAAGAACTGTAACGACTGCTGGCTCAAGTACAATGAAAAGCAGCTTTGCTACATCAGGATGACATCTTTACAACAGCACAACAGCTAAAAGTTTGCTTTTTTGACTTTTAACTTTTAACTTTTGACTTTTCACTGTTGACGTACTGAGTAGAGGAACAAGGATGAAAGTTGCTGTATTTAGCACCAAATCCTACGATCGCACCTTTTTAGAAACTGCTAACGCCGAATACAAACACGAACTGGCATTTTTTGAACCTCGTCTGACCTGCGAAACGAGCATTTTAGCAAAAGACTATCCAGTAGTTTGCGTCTTTGTCAACGACCAATTAGATCGTCAAACCTTGACTTGTCTAGCCGATCGCGGTACGAAGTTAATTGCTTTGCGTGCTGCCGGATATAACAACATAGATATCATCGCTGCTACTGAATTAGGTTTACCAGTCGTGCGCGTGCCAGCCTACTCACCCTATGCAGTAGCAGAATATACTCTAGGGATAATTCTTGCCCTGAATCGTAAAATTTACCGCACTCATTATCGCGTGCGCGAGGGGAATTTTTCGCTAGAAGGTTTGATGGGTTTTGACTTACACGGCAAGACAGCGGGGATCGTTGGTACTGGAAAGATTGGGGCGATCGTCGCGCAAATTCTCCATGCTTGCGGCTGTCATGTGCTAGCGTATGACAAATATCAAAACCCTGACTGTCAAGCTTTAGGCGTGCAGTATGTCTCGCTTCAGGACTTATTTGCCCGTACTGACATTATCAGCCTTCACTGTCCGCTAACACCAGAGACATACCATTTAGTTAATTCTGAAGCGATCGCCTTGATGAAAACAGGTGTAATGCTGATTAATACCAGTCGTGGAGCGTTGATCGACGCAAAAGCAGCGATTAAAGGCTTAAAATCCGGTAAAATTGGATATCTTGGTTTAGATGTCTACGAGCAAGAAGGAGATATTTTTTTTGAAGATCTCTCAAACACCATCGTGCAAGATGACGTATTACAGCGGTTGCTGACGTTCCCCAACGTCCTGATTACTGGTCATCAAGCCTTTTTTACCAAAGACGCACTGACTAGTATTGCCCAGACTACCCTTGCCAATATTAGCGATTTTGAAAGCGGAAAACCTTGTCCTAATCAAATTAAAGTAGAGTTTCCTCAAGCGGTTGCTACCAATGTCAAGTAACTTAATTTACAACTTATGACAATCCGAGTGCTGACGAACTCGATCTGATTTATCTATCTTGAAGTCGATCGAGTAGTCCGTGGAAGTTAAGTATATTTGATCAATAACAAAGAACTCGTTTTGATTTTTTGATTTTCAAACTAATCAGTCCGGTAGAACATGCAGACCGTTGCTATATCGGCGATATTAAAGTAGTCATTGTCAAAAACAAGGTAAAACTATGGAATCTCAGATACAACAACAAGAATACACCACCACACCTGAAGGAATGCCAGCTAGCGAACCCGCAGGCACCTTGGCGCTTCCTCCCGCGCCTCAGTCAAACGCGCAATTGAAAAAACTCGGCGCTCAAGTCAGAGCCTTTCTGGACGAACTACCAGAATACATTGCCAAGTTTTATAACGAAAACCAAAAGCCAATTACTGTTGTCCTCTTGATTGTGGCAGCATTTGTCACTGTCAAAGTCGTTTTGGCAATCTTAGATGCTCTCAATGATATTCCTCTGCTTGCACCAACTTTTGAATTAATCGGGATCGGTTATTCTGCTTGGTTTGTCTATCGTTACCTACTCAAAGTAGAGACACGGGAAGAATTGGGGCAAGAAATTCAAGCTATTACCAGTCAAGTCGTTGGTAGCAAGAAATAGTCCGCAGCAGTAGCGGAGATCTGCATAAAAACACAAACAAATAAAAGCGATCGCCCAATAAGATTTGTCTTAGCCCGATCGCTTTTTCAGTTATCAGGGACCAGGGAGTAGGGAGCAGGGGGAACAATTACCCATTACCAATTACCAACTACCATTTACCATTTACTGCTGTTGAACTCCAGCAATATAGGGAGATTGAATCGGATCGAGCCGTCCTGCTCTGACTAAAGCTTGGTAAACGCTGGCTGCTACATCAGCACGGGTAGCCTTGATATTAGGTCTGAGTTGATTAGCTTCAGGATAATTCACGACTAACCCAGCCGTGGTAGCTGCGGCAATTCTCTCCCTAGCATAATTGGGAATTTGGTCTGCATCTACATAGAATTTCTCCAAGACTTGCTCTGGTAAGGCTGGTGGTGCAAGATTTAAGCCACTAGCCAGAGACACCAAAACTTGCGCTCTAGGAATCTCCTGTTGAGCTTTAAATGTATTGTCAGGATACCCGCGTAAAAATCCAAGTTGAATTGCTCGATTAATCGCTGGGATTCCCCAGAAATTTTCAGGCACATCTGTAAATTTACTCTGAGTATCAGATCCGGGTAATTGATTGAAGGCTTCTTGCAAAATCGCAGCATACTCAGCTCTAGTGACGGGATCGGTAGGCTTGTAATAGCCGCCAGAAAAACCTCTGACGATGCCACGCTCGGCAAGAGCTGTAATAAATGGATATGCCCAATAATCCGCAGGCACATCTTGAAACTTAACTTGTTGGGTTGGAGATGGTTCTGGGGATGCTGGAGTGGTTGGTGTGGTGGGAACAGGGACGATCGCCGGAAATGGAGCTACAGGCTGTCTGCGAGGCGTGACAGGCGTTTCTGGAGCGATCGCTTCTGGGGCAGGACTGGGAATCGGCGCTAGTTCCGCTCTAGGTTCGGGGCTAGCTTGCGGCTGGGGAGTCAAAGCCACAGGCGATCGCGCTTCTGGGGCAGTCACCAACGGTAAGATACTGGGAATCTGAAAACCTCGCCCCGAACGAGACAGCGACCAAAATAGTATTCCGCCGAGCGCAGCTAAAGCTAGCACGACTGCAAGAAATTCATCAAATCCTAAAGGAGTTCTGGAAGACCGAGGATCGGGAGGTGGGGAATTAGTCATGCATTTTCGCCCATCGAATCAGGATTTCGTGTCTAAGACAATCTACTTGTACTAATTCGCTCAATCTACTACCTTAAGGCTAATTTTTTCAATTGGTCATTAGTCATTGGTCATTGGTCATTAGTTAACGGTTGACAGTAATTATTATTCTTCCTTGTCCCCCTTGTCTTCCTTGTCCCCCTTCGCCCCCTAATCCCCACTCCCTTCGGTCGTGGGGTCCCCGAGTTCCCCCTTGTCCCTCACTCCTCACTCCTCACTCCTCACTCCCCACTCCTCACTCCTCACTCCCCACTCCCCTCTTCCAACACGCGCAAAATACTAGGAATACTATCAATTGCTTCAAGCTGGCGAATTTCTGCTAAAGCTTGATGAAAATCGCCTTCGCGCACGTTGTGGGTGACAACGACGATTTCGGCTAAATGTTTGTGAATTCCCGTCTGCACGACAGATTCTAAGCTGACACCGTGGGAACCGAAACAAGTTCCCAACTTACCAATTACCCCAGGATGGTCTTTGGTGAGGAAGCGGGCGTAAAATCGGGTAACGAGTTCTGACATTGGGGCGATCGCGCAGTAGTCTTGATGAGTGCAAGCGAGTAATGGGTGGAGTGAGGCGCTTTCTGTCTCCAAGTGTCCTGTTTTCAACACAGCAGCAACATTTAAAATATCCGAAACAACGGCGCTAGCGGTTGCTCCTGCCCCTGCCCCAGGACCAAAAAACATCACCTGTCCGAGGGGTTCGGCTTCCACCAAAATTGCGTTGTAGACCCCGTGAATGCTGGCTAAGGGATGCGATTGAGGTATGAGAGTGGGGTGAACGCGGACGGAGAGCAGAGGGGCTGAGGGAGCTGAGGAAGCTGAGGGAGCTGAAGGAGTTTCTCTTTGGGCGATCGCGAGTAATTTGATTGTAAAACCGAGTTTGTGGGCGTAAGCAATATCTGTTTGGCTGACTTGACGAATGCCTTCACAGTAAACATCGGGTAGCTTGATCCTGCCACCGTAAGCTAAGGAAGCGAGAATAGCGATTTTATCGCCAGCATCTAAACCGTCTACATCGGCAGTAGGGTCAGCTTCAGCATATCCGAGTTTTTGTGCGTCTGCCAGTACGTCATCAAAACTACTGCCTTCCGCTTGCATCCGCGTCAGAATATAGTTTGTCGTCCCGTTGACAATGCCAGTAATAGCATGAATCCGATTCACACCTAGAGTTTGTTTCAGGGGTTGAATGACTGGAATGCCTCCCCCAACAGCCGCCTCTAGCATGACGTAAACTCCAGCAGCGTTGGCAGCATCAAAAATTTCATTGCCGTAACGGGCGATAACAGCCTTATTCGCCGTGACGACGTGCTTGTGATGAGCGATCGCCTCCATAATCAGCGATCGCGCTGGTTCCAGTCCTCCCAATACCTCAACGACAATCTCTACTTCTGGATCGCTGACAATCGCCTGTAAATCTGTCGTCAATATTCCATCTGGTAGGTTGACCGCACGGGGCTTATCGAGCGATCGGACTCCAACTCGATAAATTTCCAACTCCTGCATTAGAGAATGCCGTCCAGCCCTATCCTGCAATAGCTGAACCGTCCCCGTTCCTACCGTACCTAATCCTAGTAAACCAACCTTAAAAGCCACAACTTTCCCACTTAGTTCGCCAAAAACAATTGTAGGGTGGGCATTGCCCACCCTACTAGCCACTAACCACTAACCACTAACCACTAATAGGTTTCAACGTGCCAGCGTCCGGCTTTCTTCATCTCTTTCTGATAGTCCGACCACTTGATACCAGATTTAGCAGCCTCCGCTGCTAGTGCTTCGTCGATCCCGCCTTCCATACCTTTTAAACCGCAAATGTAAGTGTGGGTATTTTCTTGCTGGATCAGCTTCCACAGTTCTGCTGCTTGTTCGGCTACTCGGTCTTGGATGTACATTTTGCCACCTTGAGCGTTTTTCTGCTCGCGGCTAATGGCATAAGTGAGACGGAAGTTATCGGGATACTGCGCTTGTAACTCTTCTAGTTCCTGTTTGTAAAGGATATTGGGAGTTTGAGGAATACCGAAGATCAACCAAGCAAAACCCTTAAATTGATACTCAGGGTTGGCAGCTTTTTCTTCATCCTTAAACATCCGCCACAGGTAAGCTCTAAATGGAGCAATACCCGTACCCGTTGCCAACATGATAACGTTGGCATTGGGGTCTTCTGGCAGCAACATTTCCTTCCCGACGGGTCCGGTGATCTTCACGTCTGCCCCTGCTTCTAAGTGACAGAGGTAAGTCGAGCAAACACCGTAGACAGTCTCGCCTGTTTCAGGGTGCTTGTACTCCAATTGACGCACGCATAGAGAAACGGTTTTGTCATCCATTTTGTCCCCGTGACGGGTGGAAGCAATGGAGTATAGCCGTAGCTTTTCCGGCTTACCGTTTTTATCTGTCCCGGGTGGGATGATGCCGATACTCTGACCTTCTAGGTAACGAAGATTGCTACCGGAAAGATCGAAAATTAAGTGACGAACAGTACCAATTCCGCCTTCACCAACCAATTCTTCATTGGAAAGACACTTCCCAACAAAAGGAGCATTGGGACGATAGGTATTGACGGGGACATCTGCGTGTTTGGCTTTCTCAGGCTTTGGCTGTGCTTGAGTCATGGGCTTGCCTTTATTTTCTGCTTTTTTCTGCTCTTGTGGTGCAGCTTTTGCTGCTTCTTGTTTTGGAGCCACAGCAGGGGCTTTGCCGTTACCGTTGCCATCAACTGTCAGAAGTTGAATATTGACAATTTTGCCTCCCATACGGGCGATCCGCCGCATTTCTTGGTTCATGCGGTTGTAAGGCACTCTCATATATACGCTGCCACTTTGACGAATCGGGTAGCCCATTTGGTCAGTTGTTTCATTCTGACGTAAGCCCACCACTTCGTATACAAAGACGCGGCTACCAGCTTCGGTGTTGGCGGCTGCATCAGCGGCGTTGGAATTGTACATCGATTAACTCTCTCCGAACCCTACATCACTACTGAAAACTGAAAATTGGTGTTCTAAAACAGCTCTCTTAAGAGAGAGATTTCTGCTTCTGCAAAAAAGAGTCGCAAGAAATACTTCCAAAAAGTAGCTGTGATGAACTTTTATTATTCTCACCCGTAAAGGAGCGCCTGGGATGGCAAATTCCTTGCTTAACTCCTCTACCAGACTACAAATTTAGTCACTTGCAGAATGTTAAGAGCGATCGAGTTTTGTTTTTTTTAATAAAAATGTGCAACAAAACCTTAGCATAAGTACTAAGCCACTAGACGATATAGCCCAAAAGTAGCCTTGTAAGGGCGATCCCCTTCTGGTAGGATCTACTATAACAGTAGGACTAAATACTTAGCAGCTCTCAGGCGATTTCTTCCATCGGGAAGCGCGATCGCAACAGCTGAAGCTTGGAGGCAACCCAAGCAATACAAGTTAAGACTACCAGATTAAGTTCCAGGCTACCAAGTAAGCCAAACAAACAACATACAAAAACAGCCCATCTTGTCAGTTAGAGGAAACCTATGATCAGTAAGCCGGATCGCGTGGTTTTGATTGGCGTAGCCGGAGATTCCGGTTGCGGTAAATCCACGTTTTTGCGCCGTTTAACAGATTTGTTTGGAGAAGAGTTAGTCACCGTTATTTGCTTAGATGACTATCACAGCCTGGATCGCAAACAGCGCAAAGAAACAGGAATCACTGCCCTCAATCCCAAGGCAAATAATTTTGACCTCATGTACGAGCAAATCAAAGCTCTGAAAAACGGTCAATCAATTGAAAAGCCGATTTACAACCACGAAACCGGATGCATTGACCCACCGGAACATATCGAGCCAAATCATATCATTGTAGTTGAGGGCTTGCATCCGCTGTATGACGAACGGGTGCGATCGCTACTTGATTTCAGCGTTTATCTTGACATCAGCAATGAAGTCAAGATCGCTTGGAAAATTCAACGCGACATGGCAGAACGCGGTCATCGCTATGAAGACGTGGTTGCGGCAATTAACTCTCGCAAACCCGATTTTGACGCTTACATCGAGCCGCAAAGAGAATTTGCCGATGTTGTGATTCAGGTGTTGCCAACTAACCTGATCAAAGAAGACAAAGAGCGGAAAGTGTTGCGCGTGCGGATGCTGCAAAAAGAAGACGTACACGGCATGACACCAACCTACCTATTCGACGAAGGCTCTACGATTCAGTGGACACCTTGCGGACGTAAACTGACCTGTTCCTACCCAGGAATGCAAATGTTCTACGGGTCGGACGTTTACTACGGTCAATACGTCTCCGTATTAGAAGTAGACGGACAATTTGACAACCTAGAGGAAGTTGCTTACATCGAAACTCACCTGAGCAACACCTTTACCAAATACCAAGGTGAAATGACTCATTTGTTGCTCCAGCACCGCGAATACCCTGGTTCCAACAACGGCACGGGTTTATTCCAAGTCCTAACAGGCTTGAAGATGCGAGCAGTCTACGAAAGCCTCACTGCCAAAGAAATCAAATTGGCAGTCTCGGCAAAAGCCTAAAAGAGAGCTGAGGGAGCGATCGGGAGCGATCGGGAGCTGAGGGAGAAAAATAACTTTTGAATTCTTCCTTGTCCCCCTTGTCCTCCTTATCTCCCTTGTCCCTCTTCTATTCCCTACCCCCTATTCCCTGCTCCCTACTCCCTTTAAAATAAAGGTTGCTCAAAAATTTGCGGGGACTAACTGGTTCATGTATACAGAAAAGGAGCTACTGAGTGAGGCGTGGACGAGATTAGAAGCATCGGTTTTAAAGTTTGAGAATGAACCAATTGGTACAGTAGCTGCTGCAATTGATAAAAGCACTCAACAATTCAATTACGGGCATTGCTTTATTCGCGATTTTGTGCCTTCAGCCCTAGCATTTTTAACTAGAGGTCAGGGTGAAATTGTCGCCAATTTTTTACGACAAACCCTGAAGTTACAGATTAACGACAAAAATATCGATGAAGTTAGGGCGCATATGGATGGCGTAAGACCAGGTATGGGTCTAATGCCAGCAAGTTTTGAGATAGTCGAAGAAGAAGGAAAACAAGCTGTCAGAGCCGATTTTGGCGAACGGGCAATCGGTAGAGTGACACCTGTAGATTCTTGTTTGTGGTGGCTGATTTTACTACGGATTTATCAAAGAGCTACAGGCGACCAAGAGTTAGTTCAAGAAGCAGGATTTCAGCGGGGAATTAGGTTAATTCTCAATCTCTACATGCTGAAGCAATTCGATATGTACCCGACGCTGTTAGTTCCCGAAGGGGCATTTATGATTGACCGTCGCATGGGAGTGTACGAGCGTCCGCTAGAAATTCAAGCTCTATTTTACGCGGCTTTGCTAGCAGCAGATGAATTGCTGTTACCCAAAAATAAACAGGACATTCATACAGAAATCGAGCAGCGACTGGCAAGATTGAAAACGCACATTCGCGAACATTATTGGCTCGATTTAGAAAAAGTGAATGAAATTCATCGCTACGAAAACGAGCAATTTGGAGAAGAAATTTGCAACAAATTCAATATATATCCAGAGTCTTTGGAAGCCTGGGCGATTGATTGGGTTCCCAAAGAAGGAGGCTATCTCGCTGGGAATCTGGGACCAGGGCGGATGGATTTTCGCTTCTTTGCAATTGGGAATTTGATGTCAGTTATTTGCTCGTTAGCAGATGAAGCGCAATCTCAAAAGATCATGAATCTGATCGGTAAACGATGGATCGATCTAGTTGGAAATATGCCAATGAAGCTTTGTTTTCCTGCTATAGAAGACAAGGAATGGGAATTAATTACAGGTTGCGACCCAAAAAATGTGAGTTGGTCTTATCATAATGGAGGAAGTTGGCCCGTTCTGTTATGGTTTTTAGTCGCGGCAGCTTTAAAAGTGGGGAGAAAAAGTATTGCCGAACGGGGAATTAGAATTGCCGAAAAACGTTGGTGCGAGTATAAAGATAAAGATCGTTGGCCCGAATACTACGATGGCAGAAAAGGCAATTTAGTCGGCAAAAAGGCAATGCGCTATCAAACCTGGACGATCGCCGCTTATATCGTCGCCAAAGACTTAATGGAGAACCCGCAGCATTTAGAATGGATTACATTTCAGTGAACAGCGGACAGTTATCAGTGGTAATTGGTAATCGATCGCTGGTCACTGATAACTGGTCGCTGATTTCAGCCTGTACGAAACTCGCCACCTCCTTGAATCAAATCTTCTGGTCTAATGTTGGAGAGAAACTCTCGAAAAGCTTTCAGCTCAGCTTCATCTGCTTCGCGATCGACGGGAATTGAAGCATCAGCTACCACTTCCTCCATCACCCAGATCGGGCTATTCAGGCGTAGGGCGATCGCGATCGCATCGCTGGGACGAGCATCAATTTCTTTTTTGACCTCACCCTGGCGGGCGCACAAAACTGCGTAAAACGTCCCATCCTGAATTGAATGAATGACGACTTTTTCCAAGGTCATACCCCAGACCTCTAGAATATTTACTATGAGGTCGTGAGTTAGAGGTCTGGGCGGTTTTTGATTTTCCAAAGCGCCAATAATCGCCTTTGCCTGATCTTGATTGATGTAGATGGGTAATGCTCTACGCTCTTTACCGTCTTTCAACAGCACGATTGGACTGCGGTTGACCGCATCTAAAGCAATGCCAGCGACTTTCATTTCGATCATTTGCGTAGCCTCTAAAACTCTCTAGGCAAAGGGTAATTGGTAGATGGGGTTGAAGGTGTTTGATTCTGTATAGCAAAAATAAACATACTTTATAGCCTTACATAACAACTTTTCCGATCTGCTGTCAGCAAAGACAGAGAATTGCCCTTAGTTCTTTGCTGTACGATAGCCTATCCTAAGTATGCCCTGATTGTAAGCTGAATTTATGGATTTAGCGTGAGTAAATTTTGCCAGAATCAGTTGTCTAAATTGCATCCAAGACCGCTCGGATGAGACAAACTAGCTAAACTGGGCAAAATTATCGATTTTTGGGAGAAAAACTGTGTTTACGGGATTAGTACAAGCTTTGGGTCAAATTCGAGCGCTAGACAACTATTATTATCAAATTACTTGCTCTAGCGACCAGAAAAATTTAATTTTGCCAGATCTCGCGCTCGGGGATAGCGTTGCGGTGGATGGAGTTTGCCTCACGGTCATGGAGATTCTACCCCAAGGATTTATCGCTGCAGCCTCGCCGGAAACCCTCCGCCGTACTACCCTGGGACAGCGCGAAGCTGATGCAGGATATGTCAATCTAGAAACCTCTTTGCGTGTCGGTGGTAAAGTGGGAGGTCATTTTGTCATGGGACACGTAGATGGAACGGGGTGCTTGGAAACGGTAGAAGAAACAGCTACCTCATGGGAAATGAGCTTTACTGCAACAGAAGCGATCGCCCGCTACATCGTTCCCAAGGGCAGTATTGCCATCAATGGTGTTAGCCTTACCATTGCCGATCTCGACCCTACCAGAAATTGGTTTAAAGTCGCCGTCATTCCCCATACCTACGATTGCACTAATTTACGCGATCTCCGCCCTGGTAGTCTAGTTAATTTAGAAGCTGATATTTTAGGCAAATATGTCGAAAAACTGCTGAATTACAACTCTCCTCATCAAGCCAGAGAAGAGTTATCGCCAGCATTTTTAGTAGAACACGGGTATCTATGAGGGGCGAGGAGCGAGGGAATAAGAGAGTGATGCCTGGTGCGTGAAATACCTACGTCTTAAAACTTACGGCTTCTCCCTTGTCTTTTCCCTAACCCCTCACTCCTAACTCCTCGCTCTTACTTACAGCGTTGCGATCGCCACGAAGTGCATTAACTAGCTGGACTACGGCAGATTCTAATTCTGCACCAGGATCGCGGGCAACTAAGCTATCCAAATCGACTTGCTTAATTTCAAAGTTGAATTGAGTACTGCTGGCGCTGGCGACGATCGCTTCGCGAACAGTGGCGGGCATCGCCGTTTCGTGACGATCTGGTTGGGAGTTGGCTAAGCGGATAGCTTTATCTAATCGTGCTAGCCCAGTCTTCAAGTATGCTTCAGGGTTGGCAACAATCCAACCGTTGGCAGTTAACTGTCGGGTCTCGAAGTGGAGGTGAGGACCTGTGGAATTACCCGTACTGCCAACCCGCCCGATAACAGTTCCCTGCGGAATTGTTTCTCCTGGGGAGACAAAAATTTCAGATAAATGACCGTAAAGAGTTTGGAGCGTATTTTTGTTGTGGTTGAGAACGACAGTTAAACCGTAGCCACCGACATAATCGGCAACTTCTACCGTACCTGGATAAGCCGCTAACACTGGCGTTCCCAGGGGCGCACCTATATCTGTACCAGAGTGAAAGCTGAAATCACCAAACAGAGGATGGACGCGCCAGCCAAAAACTGAGGTGACGGGAGAGGGAACTGTTAGTGGAAACATGAAATTGCCCTGTCCTTTGGCTTCGGGATCGCGGTATTGATAGCTGAGAACGCTACGCTGGGTTTTCAAGTTGGTCGCCACGCGAAAGCCTTCAGCAGTGATATCGATCGGTCCCAGCTGAATTGGTCTGATGCCGTTGGCAACCGAGTGGCGATCGAGCGGGGCGACGCTTCTACCAAAGTTTCTAGAACGAGCTAGTTGTCTCATCCGCTGTTGGCGGAGGCTGGGACGACAAAGGCTACTCAAACCAGGTCTAGCAACAGCCCGACAACCGGAGATTCTGGATTTTAATACTATTGAGCTTGGTGCTTCGTAGCCAGTGGTAGCACCGAGGCTGTATCCTGTGGGGTCGATGTACGCACCACTAGGATCTGGAGCAGGACGATCGGGCAAGTTAGCCGATCGCCTGACAGGTGAAGTGTCTAGCTGTTGTCTCAGTTTTTGCCATCTCTCCGGTTTTACCGATTTTGAATTGACTTGTAGGCTGGGGCTGGGAGAGGCATCCAATGAATTGTCGATCGCGGCTTCTGACTGAGCTAAGACTAAGTTGCCACCAAGCAAGCTAGAAATACTAATAAAACCGATCAGAAATATATGTTTGGAGTTAGTAGGCATAATAACTGGTAATTAGTAGTTAGTCATTTGTTATTTGTCATTTGTTATTTGTCATTGGTAAGTTGTAAGTTCCTTCTTACTCCCTACTCCCTTGCTCCGCCAATATACTGACAACTGACGATCGCTGCTCCCTGCTCGTCCCTGCTATTTCCTTACGATACAAACGAAATATTTATGCTTTGTCAAACAATTAGCCATCATAACCCAGACTCACAGCACCAGGGGGGAGACAAATTTCTGAATTGGGGCTGAAATTGTATGATTGAGAGTCAAGCCTGACTCGTAGTTCGCCGCGATCGCTAATACCAACTACAACGCCGTTTTGTCCTTCTACGGTGAGGCGCTGTCCCATATTTATAAATAGTTTGTGGTAAGACGGCAGAAGAGTATCGATTCCCCCTGGGGAGCAAAACTTGTAACCTGAAATTGTGCCTTGTAGTGTCACAGCCGCTAATGTTTCTAAGCAGTCAATTGCAGCCAAAGGTTGTTGAGATAAGAAAGATTGCAAACCGATCCCTGTAGCTGGGACAGGGTTAGCCCAGTTAATCCCGACTCCGACTACAGCATGAATAATTTTTTCATGTCGCACTTTTGTTTCTGTCAGAATCCCACCCAGTTTACGTCCTAGCAAAATTAGGTCGTTGTGCCATTTCAATTTTACCGGAACACCGAGATCGCCCAAAGCCGTTGCAATGCCCCAAGCAGTTGCTAAAGTCAACTGATAGCCGCAGTTGACTGGTAAGTTTGGCTCTAGGACTACAGATAAATATAAACCTCCTGCTGGCGAAGCCCACTGTCGTCCCCATTGTCCTCGTCCAGCTGTTTGTCGTTCGGCAATGATGACCGTTCCTGGTTTTGCCCCCTGCGCGATCGCATTCCAGGCTTTCTGGTTGGTCGAGGGTAGACTCTCGTAAACTTCTACAGCAAAATCCGCTTCTGCTACCATTGGAGCAAGAATTGCTAATAGCTTTTGTCGGTCTAGTGTCACGCTGGCAAGTGCAAACTGTGTCAATTAAGTTAGCATTAATTTGCTGAAAATAAACCTGTCATGCTGTGCTTTTACATTAGATGGCAGCTTGGCTAATTTAGTTTCATTTTGTTGGTTAATTGTTTGCTAATTTTTAGATTTAATCCATGCATACTTGGGATTGGCGCGGTTGCGAAGGTTTTCTCTATCTATCCTGTAGCTTGTTAGAAGCATTTCCCCACGGTTTTTTTACGCGACATTTTCATCCTCATGCTCCCCATGACTTGACCTCAGCTTTACACCCAGAAGCCGAGGCTTATCGCGTCAAGCAGGTACATGGGAATGTTGTCGTCACTCCATCTGAAGTGAGGAGCGAGGAGCGAGGAGCGAGGAGCGAGGGGAAGAAGAGAGCTAAGGGGGTTGAGGGAGCCAAGGAAGAATTTTCAATCCAAAATCCAAAATCCAAAATCCAAAATTCTGCCTCACTCCTCGCTCCTCACTCCTCGCTCCTAGTTGAGGCAGATGGATTGCTCACAGAACAGCCGCTACAGGCAGTTTGGGTAGCGAGTGCCGATTGTACGCCTGTATTAATTGCCGATCGCCATACCGGACAAGTTGCAGCCGTTCATGCAGGCTGGCGGGGAACGGCGATGAAAATTGTGCCGCAAGCGATTGCGCGTTTGCAAGCACAAGGTAGCAAAATTCAAGATTTGCGCGTCGCTTTGGGTCCTGCGATCGCGGGTAGTGTCTATCAGGTTTCCCGACAGGTAGCAGCTGAAGTTGGAGCTAGCATTACTGCAACTGATGCCACAACCGAAATTCTCGACTGTTTAGCTGAAATACCCAACTCTCCTCTATTCCCCGATTCTCACCCAGAAAGAGTCCGGTTGGATATCCGGCGGGTTATTACCTTGCAATTAGAGCAATTGGGTATTAGTCCCGAACAAGTGGCGATCGCTCCTCACTGTACCTACCAAGAACCAGAACGTTTCTTTTCCTATCGTCGCGACAAACAGAAAAAAGTTCAATGGTCGGGAATTATTAGTCAATAAACATTGGTAATGGGTAGTTGGTAATTGGTAATGGGTAATTGGTAATGGATGTTAATTGTTGGGTATTAGTTGTTAACTTAGCTACTATAGCAATCCTAGATGAATCGTGAAATTAATTGCTCGTGTAGAGACGTTACATGTAACGTCTCTACACTGGACACGTTTACAAATCAACTTGAATTGCTATATTCACTACTCACTTTAATAAGCTAATCCACGATATTTTAATTGTTGAGTAGGTTGTGGGGCGATCGCTTGTGTGGTTGGACGAGAACCGAAGCTGACACCTCGATATTTTCCTGCTACTTGCTTAGTCACTACTTGAGCTGATTGATTAGATTTGGTGTAAGCTAAACCACGATAAGAAAGCTGCATTTGTTGTTTCTCCTTTAGGTAATATGTGTTTGATGAACGTGTAAATAAAATAAATTTGAACGTGGTAGATTCCTTACTAAAGTTAATTTCCAGAAAGATTCTGAACGCGATATAAATACTGAGGAATTGCAAGACATTCAGTGAAAAGAATTACCGTTGTCTTACTCTTAACTACCTCTCGATAATTCTGAATTTCGGATTTGGAATTCTGAATTTTTGTGACTAGCTGCAAGTTGAAAGCGCCAATTCATTGCCCGTGGCTACACGTACTCTGGGAAAGGTTGCAGCGTGGGTTCAAACTTTTTGTCCAGGAGGATGAAACCGCCAGTTTAGAGCGTGGGGTTTGATCTAGGGTTGGATAGCAGCAGGTGTATAATTGTTGATTTGAGCGCGGTAGATGAGAAACACTCTGTTACCGATTTCTATCTCTTACGCGCAGCTTGATGTTTATCCTCGGGTTTGTCAGCAGATAGCCTGCCTGTATTTCATGCAGTCCGACACGAGAGATCTGCTGAGGAATGTCACGAATTACGCTCCACAAAACCGTTACATTGGTCAATAGCTGCGAATTCTATTTGCCTGCTGCAAGCTCTAGCACTGCATAAGGTGTTACTGGCATTACTGCATTACGTGTCAATGGTGGCACTGCATTATGTGGCAAAATTAAAGACGGTGTTAAGAAAAAACTTTAATAGGTAATCCCGTGACAACTGCTACCGCTGCTCGTCGTGTCGTGTTTCCTTTCACCGCTATTGTGGGTCAGGACGAAATGAAACTCGCCCTTTTACTCAACATTATTGACCCGAAAATTGGCGGAGTAATGATCATGGGCGATCGCGGTACTGGCAAATCCACCACGATCCGCGCTTTAGCTGACTTATTACCAGAGATTGAAGTTGTAGCGGACGATCCGTTCAACAGCCATCCTAGCGATCCCGATCTGATGGGCGATGCAGCACGGCAACTGTTAGAACAAGGTGCAGAAATTCCCATCGCCAAGAAAAAAATTACTATGGTCGATCTGCCCCTGGGAGCCACAGAAGACCGAGTTTGCGGCACGATTGACATTGAAAAAGCCTTATCTGAAGGTGTCAAAGCTTTTGAACCAGGACTGCTGGCAAAGGCAAATCGCGGTATCCTCTACGTCGATGAAGTTAACCTACTTGACGATCACCTTGTAGACGTATTGCTAGACTCCGCCGCCAGTGGTTGGAATACTGTAGAACGGGAAGGCATTTCGATCCGTCACCCCGCCCGTTTCGTTCTCGTTGGTTCTGGCAACCCAGAAGAAGGTGAATTGCGCCCCCAACTGCTCGATCGCTTCGGAATGCACGCAGAAATTCATACTGTAAAAGAACCAGCCTTGCGGGTACAAATTGTGGAACAAAGGTCGGATTTCGACCAAAACCCACTGCAATTTTCTGACAAATATCAGCCACAGCAACAAGCTTTACAACAACAGCTGATTAAGGCTCAAGAGTTGTTACCTTCAGTACAAATGGATTACGATCTGCGGGTAAAAATTTCTGAAGTTTGCTCCGAACTTGATGTTGATGGCTTGCGGGGTGACATTGTAACCAACCGCGCAGCTAAAGCGATCGCGGCGTTTGAAGGTCGTACTGAAGTCACAGTAGATGATATTCGTCGTGTCATTACTCTATGCCTGCGTCACAGACTGCGGAAAGACCCCTTAGAGGCGATCGATTCTGGATACAAAGTAGACAAGGCATTTAGCCGCGTGTTTGGCATTGAACCAGCGACGGATGAAATGTCAGAGAAAACAGCGCAAGCTAATGGTATTGGACAAGCAGGCGGACGCTATCGCTAGCCTTAAATTCCCCACGATCAAATATTTTAATTTGTGTACGGGCGGCTTTATCAAATAGATTAACAGCTTTAGCTGTAATTTTTAGTCAAAATCCGCCCCTACAAGTTTTGACTTTTAACTTTTGACTTTTGACTTGCCTATGAGAATTTGGCTAATTTGGTGGAACACTCTAGTTTTTTCTTGTCAGCACAATCCACCCCAGCTGATCGAAATGCTGATGTTATTGTTGGCAACGATGTTATTGGGGACTTGGCTAATTTCACCCCATTGGTCTTATCAAGCATTAGCCTGGAGTTACTTAATCGGGGTATCGGCTTCCATGTGGATACGAGAGGCGATCGCCCCTACCTACCAAGCGCGTCCCACCCAAGTTATTGCCGTACTGTTATTTATCCTCAGCCTCTACGGTTTTGCTGACTTGTTTCAATATTTGTAGAAGTGAGTAGTCAAGTCTGCCTACACAATCTCTGACTCAGCTGGTACGATTTTCGGCAGGGGCAAGGTAGAAGTTTCTGTTGCGATCGCATCTTTACCCAATTGCCAAGTACCCACCTTTTCTGCACCCGCTTGTTGTAGTGTTTTTAATAAATCGGCGCTAGAAATTATCAATTCATCAACATCAATCCCGCTATAAGCACTAGGATACCTGTCTAGCCGCTTAATGCCTTCTCCTAATAAAATGACTGCCCCATGCCAATTCTTATTACCTAG
Organism: Chroococcidiopsis cubana SAG 39.79; assembly: GCF_003991895.1. Taxonomy (NCBI): domain Bacteria; kingdom Bacillati; phylum Cyanobacteriota; class Cyanophyceae; order Chroococcidiopsidales; family Chroococcidiopsidaceae; genus Chroococcidiopsis; species Chroococcidiopsis cubana. The sequence continues at coordinate 102,107 of NZ_RSCK01000006.1, read as the reverse complement.
ATGATAAAGCCCCACAGCAACTTGCAAAACTCCCTGATAGAAAGTTTTTTCCGGTTCAGTTGCTTCCATCCATAAGGCTTCTAAGGTATCGTGACAGGCATAGAACTGCCCTTGATTGAACTGTTCTACACCCTGCCAAAACTCCTCTGGTTCCTCTTGATTCAAGATTTTATACCTCACACGCAATTGTTAAATAGGGGCGGGTTTGTCTACTTTTTCTAATGGAAGTAGAGATTTTTGGTGAACCCACCCCTACAATTCCGAATTCCGAATTCCGAATTCCGAATTCTCTATCCCATGCTTTCTCGCACGGTTTTGATGTATTCTAAATCGATGTCCTGTTGTTCTCCAGCAAAGTCGTTGTCTGGAGTTAAGAACAGCATACAATGGCACTCTTTACGTTCGCGCATTGGTACACAAGGGCAATTCCAGAAAGTTGCGTGTACTTCTGCTTCCTTGTCTTCATAATGGCGACAGGGACATAAAGGCGCACCAAGATCGTCTTTGTGTTTGGCAAGCCCTTCTACCACTACAGCTGTCACGGAAGGATCGGCGCAAAAATATGTTCCCGTGCGCTTGGCATAAGTCTGGGAGAACTGCCACATTGCCTCTAGGCTTTTCTCAGTCGATAGAGCGTTGTTTTCTGTTGTGTTCATAACCTTTCTTGACGAATCGTTAAGTTTTGTTTACAAGATTTGAAGCATTGTTTCTAGCATTTTAACAACATAGATGTTGCAAAAGTGAATATAAGTCGTAAGTCGTAAGTTAAGAAGCTGCTAGTCACTAGTCACCAGCCACCAGTCACTATTCACCTGCTGATTACAGTTTTGCTTTGGACAACTCATCGTGTAACGCCCGTAAAGTAGGGTATTGAGAGCGCAGTTGCGTGATGCCCGTCCAATCAGATTGAGTGTTGCACGATTCACAGACAGCCTTGATTCGTTGTAAATGTTGGACGGCTTCTCGATAGGCAGAGCGATTTTTTTGCTCGATCGCCTGCGTAGCTAATTGTTTGTAAAGCGCGATCGCCATTTGGGGATGGGTAGTTTCGATTGCCTTGGCTAGGGCTTGGCGAAATCTAGACTGCTCCCACTCTTTGAGCTGGGGAAATAATTCTAGCACCCGCTCGATATTTTTCTCGTAAAAGGCAATATGTGTCAGCAAGAGCAGCTGTTTGTTCTGCTGGAGTTTTTGTAGTACGTTATCTCGCAGTTGCCGTATAGTGGTTTGAGCGAGTATAATTCGCGACTACACAAACAAAGTCCGCCTGCGCGGACTGAAACATATTCAATCTCTTAATCTGCTTAAGCAGATTTTGTCTATATAGCTGCGAATTTTATTCGCCAAACTTCCTAGAAACAAATTTTACTACAAACTATTTTTTGCTTCTTGAGATACAGCTTCAGCTTCATCTTTTGCTAACTGCTCGATCAGAGTCCGGGCTTGTTCGCCGCCCAATTTAGCTAAAGCTTGCACGACGCGATAGCGAATTTGCCAATCGGGGTTGGTAGCAAAAGGAACTAGTAATTCTATTGCTTGCGGATTGCCTAAATCTCCCAGAGAGCTAATTGCCGCAGTTTTATCTAACTCGCTACCCGATTCCAATGCTTCTTTTAATAAGTCAAAAGAGCGCGGATCGCCCAATTCGCCTAGAGTTGCAATAATACTAAACCGCACTAACCACTCGGGCGTACTGTGATAGACTTGCGCTAAATCTGCAAACGCATCAGTTAACTTCAGCGCTCCCAGACAGTCAGCCGCAGCAGCTTGTACGTCTGGTTCGGGGTCGTTGAGTAGGCGATCGCGCAATACATTTAAACTAGTATTTAAATCTTGTCCTCCCAAAGTGTCCAACTGACTCACTGCCGAGTAGCGCACTCTGGCGTTGGGGTCATCAATTGCCTTGAGCGCCAACTCTAGCGCAACTCCTTTATCTTCCAATTCGCGAACTTGATTCATCGCCCGCAAGCGATCGCCCAAATCCTGCGAATCGAGTAATTGCTTTACCGATTCTGGACTAACAGCCATTTTGAATTTGTTATTTGTATTTGGTAATTTGTATTTACTCTTACCATTTTTTAGGGGCAAGAAGTCAAAGTTAAAAGTCAAAAGTTAAAAGTCAAAAGTCAAAATCTAGAAGACGAGAAGTAATTTTCCCTGCTCCCTGCCCTACTCTCTAATGACTTTCTTCACTGACTACTTTGTAGAAACGTTACATGTAACGTCTCTACGCTGATAAGTGATAACTGATAACTGACTCCTACTCGCTGGCTGCTAAGTCGCGCACGATATCGCCACGAGTCAAAATTCCGATCACCTTACCGCTAGGATCGACGACTGGCAAACGCGGGATCTTGCGATCGTGCATCAGTTGTGCTGCATCTCGCAATGGTTTATCAGGAGCTACGGTAATCAAATCTTGACTCATTACCTCTCCCACCGTCTGCCCCAACGCTTTATGCAAGTCTCGTTCGTATTGAGCCGGATTTTTCAGGAAAATCACGCTATCAAGAAACATGATGTAAGCCGGGGGAGTAACTCCTGTTTCTTGCCACATCAGATCTGTCTCTGAAATTGTACCGATTAACTTGCCTGCATCGTCTACCACGGGTAAACCACTAATACGCTTTTCTGCCAAAAGCTTGATTGCATCATGCAGTGAGGTTTCTGGACGCACCACAATTGGGTCGCGGGTCATGACATCGGCAACAGTCTTAGGCATTTACAGACAGCTCTCTTTTGCAATATCCTCTAAATTTATTTTAAAGGGTGAGGTGCGCTCCGCGCAGGGTGTAGTGAGTGTTGTGTGGCTCGTGGTGCGCTCAGGCGTGGTGCGCTCAGGCGTGAAACACTTGTGAATTATGACTTGTGACTTGCCTTGCTTCCTCAGCTCCTCCGCTCTCTTCTCTCCTGCTCCCAAGTCCCCCTTGTCCTCCTTGTCTCCCTTGTCCCAATTTTGAATGCGCGAATGCGTCAATTTTGCCTCCGACTGACGACTCCCGACTCCCGACTCCCAAATTATTCTGTCCTACTGCCAATTAACCAAACTAATCTTCCTACCAACCAACCAAGAATTGCGTAAGCTGCAATTGCCACGATCGCGTTAATTTCAAACACCTGGGAATTACCAAACTTTGGTGTACCGAATAGGTTAGCAACTGGAGCGTAAAAAGGCTCGGAGAGATTATAGATAAATTGAGCGAATGTATTATCTGGATTCGCCCCAAACAGCCGCAAAATCATTCGTAACAACAGCAGCATCCCCAGCGCTCCGGCGAGGAAGTAAATAATTTGTACCAGCTTGCTGACAGTAGCATTACGGCTAGCCAGCGTCACTCGCCGTTCTGCTTCACGTAGCCGAATTTCTTCATGCCGCTGTCGGTCGTCATCCCTCATTTGCTCCTACCTGTACCTTGCGATCGCGATTTTCTCTGTTAGTTAATTTTAATTTTAAAAAAATTATCCAAGTCTCAAGGGTGAAACAAATCCATATTTTTCAAATCTTCATCGAATTCTTCATTGTACGCATACCTAAATTACTCTTGCTTAAGTCACGATAAAAGCACGACTGTCAAAAATTTAGTTATTTTTTTCTATTCTCAAAGTTAACTGCTAATAGCTAGCTAATCATAGCTATTTCCTGCAATGGTCGATATAAATCAGAGATCTTCTATTTTAATTGTTGACGACAGCCCGCTCAATGTTAAAGGTTTGTTTAAAATCTTACACCACTCTGGGTTTATAGTTTCTGTTGCAAACAGCGGTGAAAATGCTTTATTGGAAATCAAAAATACATTACCAGATCTAATTTTATTAGACGTAGTAATGGTAGGAATGAATGGCTTTGAAACTTGTCGTCATCTCAAAGCCGATCCAGCAACTCAAGATATTCCAGTGATTTTTATTAGTGCTTTAGATGAAGCAACCAATAAAGCCGAATGCTTTGCAGTTGGCGGAGTTGATTACATTACCAAGCCCTTTGCAGCCGAGGAAGTGTTAGCGCGAGTCAGACATCAATTGGCATTACGTGCAGCCAAAATAGAAATCGAACGGCTTAACCAAGAACTAGAAGCAAGAGTTCGCCTGCGAACGCTGCAACTAGAGGCAGTCAACCGACAGTTGCAACAAGAAATTAGCGATCGCCATCAAGTACAAGAGCAATTAGTCTACAGTGCTTTGCACGATGCCTTAACCCATCTCCCTAACCGTACTCTATTGATGGAACGCTTGGAAATGGCGTTACAACGGGTAAAACGATATCCAGACCATTTATTTGCCGTTTTATTTATCGACTTAGACCGTTTCAAAACGATCAACGACAGTTTAGGGCATCAGGTAGGCGATCGATTGCTATTGGCGATCGCCCATCAGCTACAACAACTCGTCCGCTCCACAGATACAGTGGCTCGCTTAGGCGGAGATGAGTTTATCATTCTCCTCGACCCCATTCAAGATATTAATGATGCGATTCGAGTTGCCGAGCGAATTCACACCCAATTGCGATCGCCACTGCAACTGGCAAGCAGAGAAGTATTTATCGGTGCTAGTATCGGTATCGCTGCGAGTGCAACTCACTATCAGCAAGGCTCAGAGCTGCTGAGAGATGCAGATATAGCCATGTACCGTGCTAAGGAGCAAGGTAAAGCGCGGTATGAAATTTTTGACCGAGCTATGTATGCTGAAGCAATCCAAAAGCTGCAAATCGAAAACGATCTGCGTCAAGCAGCAGTCGGACAAGAGTTTCACCTCAATTACCAGCCAATCGTCTCTTTAGATACAGGTAAAATTATCGGTTTTGAAGCGCTACTACGCTGGCTGCATCCCGAACGGGGTTTGATTTCTCCGTCCCAGTTTATCCCGATTGCTGAAGAAACTGGATTAGTTGTTCCGATTGGTGAATGGGTACTTTTCACAGCTTGCAGCCAAATGAAACAATGGCAAACTAAATTTTCTCATCCACCCGCCAAAATCAGCGTTAACCTCTCGCTGAAACAATTGCGAGAACCCGATTTTCTGGAGAAGATAGATCGCATATTAACCGAAACGGAAATTGCCGGCGAGAGTCTCAACCTAGAACTGACCGAAAGTATGCTCATGGACAACGTGGAAGAACTGATCTTCGTTCTCGGACAACTGCGTGCGAGAAATATTCGCCTGAGTATTGACGACTTCGGTACGGGTTATTCTTCTCTCAGCTATTTACATCGTTTTCCAATTGATTATTTAAAAGTAGACCGAGCTTTTATCAGTGAATTGGCTCTGGTGGCAAATCTCGTCAGATTGCAGCCACAATTATTTCCCTAGCTCACCAGTTAGGAATTAAAGCGATCGCTGAAGGCGTGGAAACTCCAACTCATTTACAACACTTACATGCATTAGATTGTGAAGAAGCACAGGGATATTTATTTTCTAAACCCCTAGATTTAGCAGCCGCAGAGTCTTTAATTTTGACCAATCCTCAGTGGTGAGTTAACAGAGTGGCGATCGCTTCACGTCCGATGCACCATTTTTTGCTTGAGTATGTAAAAATCCGATCGCTTTGCTAGCAAGCTTGGGGGTCGAACCTTTAACACGAGCGGATAGCAAGCCAAGACAAATAGGAGTCGGACTACGGTTGAACAGAGTAAAGCCCAACCCGCACCTTGCAATCCCAACCGAGGCACGAGTAATAACAGGAAGGGAACGCTCAGCCCCAAGCCAATTGTTTGCAGAAGTGTCACCGTTCCAGGTCTTCCTAATGCCATAAATGCCTGTGCCAGTATCCAGACGCTACCGTCAACCACAGTCATCACTACCAGAATGCGAAATACAGGGACAGCTCCCATAAACTCAGCACCGTAAAGCAAGTTGAGCAGCATCGGTCCTACTATAAATAAAATCGCAGCTGCCATAGTAGTTAGAGCCGTGCTGATACGCGCTGCCATCCCAGTTACAGCAACAACTTCTGCTATGGGACGAGCTGCTGTTTTAGGTAACAGCACTGTGACGATCGAATGCTGAAACAGATTCAGCATCCGGGATAAGCTCAGAGAAATCACATATTTTCCCATAGCTTCGGGTGCTAACAAATTGATCACTAGCGCTTGATCGACTTGTACTGATAGCGTACCGATTAGATCGATACCGTATGCCCTCAAACCATAACTCACCAGACGTTGGTAAGATTTTCTCAACCCGTCCAAACGGGGACGAAAGCGTTGCCATACGCAACGCGATAGCCAAAAAAATATCGGGAGACTGGGAAATGCATAAGCAATGACAGCAGTAAAAGGAGTGAGGTTGCCTGAAACTGCTAGTCCGGTCAAGATAGCTAACGTTGTTAGCGGTTGCAGATATTGTGCTTGATTGGCAGTTTTGAAATTGTAATCTGCTTCCAGTGCTGCGGTATAAATAGTTGTCAGCATGATTATGGGCGACAGCACCATAAACCATTGAGCGTAGCGGATGACTTCTGGCGAATACTGAGTTAACCACTGCGGGATGAAAAGTATACCTGCGATCGCTGCCACTATACCTAATATCGTACCCAGGACGAGGGTAGCAGAAAAAATCTCTGATTCCTGCTCTGGATTGCGTTTGAGATAATAGCGTAAAGCAATTGGCAGTCCCAAAGTCATAGTAAAGGCTAAAAATTGGGGCCACAGAGCGATCGCTGCTTGTTCGCCTCGCCCATCAGGTCCCAAAATACGTGCTGTAATCGCACCCGTACATGTATTAGCAGCTAAAATCAATATCTTCGTCAGCAGTGTTTGCAAGGTAGCAGCAGTCGCGCCACGTCCCGCTAGTACCCAACGAACACTAGCACCTACAGTTTTCATCCATTCAACTCCAGTCTCATCAAAGCTCGAATTCTGTTTTTCTACTAATTCCTCTCAATATCGGGAATAAATAGTTAAAAAATGTCTGATTTGTGCTACGTCAAGACTAATTCTCCATCCGGCGAAAAATAGCTATTAATGGTTTCTGTTTGTCCATTGATGGCTACTTCAAAACATATTTTCAAAGGGTCTTGCCTCGACAACGGCATTTGTTAACGCTAATGGAGTAAGGGAACATTGTAAATTTAACCATAGATAGATGCAAAGAAATGTAAATGAGGAAAATAGTTTCTTCACAGTTTGGTCAGCACTGATTCTCATGGGTTAATTTATACATGCCTCGATCGCTAGGCTATTCCATTAGCATCTGTTACTGTGAAAAAAATAGTCTCTATTGCTACTTCACTCGCTAACATTATGTAGAGGTATTACATACAATGCCCGAGTCTCTTGTGGGCAGTGAGATTGAAGTATGGAAACAACGATCGAGAGTGATAATAGTCACAAGTTTTCCAACTTCAGACAGAGTGTGACGATAGAAGCAATTATGGCAGGACACAGTAAATGGGCGAACATTAAACGTCAAAAAGCAAGGGTTGATGCCGTCAAGGGGAAAACATTTACGCAATTGTCGCGGGCAATTATTGTGGCGGCGAGAAATGGCGTACCCGATCCGGCAGGAAATTTTCAGTTGCGAACAGCGATAGAGAAAGCCAAAGCAGCAGGCATTCCAAATGAAAATATCGAGCGAGCGATCGCTAAAGGCGCGGGTACGTATGAAGACTCTGCCAATTTAGAAGAAATCCGCTATGAAGGTTACGGTCCTGGTGGCGTGGCGATTTTGATTGAGGCTTTGACTGACAACCGCAACCGTACTGCTGCCGACTTGAGAGCTGCCTTTAGTAAAAATGGGGGAAATTTAGGTGAAACAGGCTGCGTTAGTTGGATGTTCGAGCGCAAAGGAGTCGCGCTGGTTTCTGGCAAAGTAGATGAAGACGAACTTTTAGAAGCATCTCTAGAAGGTGGCGCGCAATCCTATGAAATTAACGAGGATGAGCATGGGCGCTCGGCTGATGTGATGACAGAGATCGGCAATTTGGAAGCTCTAACTCAGAAGCTGAAAGAAAAAAGTTTTGTTGTAGACGAAGTAGAATTGCGTTGGATTCCCAGTAATACAATAGAAATTACTGACCCAGAACAGGCGCGATCGCTTTTGAAGTTAATCGATGCTTTAGAATCTTTGGATGACGTGCAGAACGCTACCGCTAACTTTGACATGAGCGATCGGTTAATTGCCATGAGCTTTGCTTAGTCTATAGCAGGGAGCGTACGAGCAGAGAGCTGAGCTTCTGAGCAGATGAAAAAGTTACACCACGAGCGCGACTTGCAGTCAAGAGACTTGCTGATAAAGAAAATTAATCGGGACGCACGGCTGCGCGTTCCGATTGAGTATGTATTTCACGTGTATCTCATTTAGCTAAAAGAGTCTATCAATCTTTCTGCACCTATACGGTAATGATTAATTAGTCAAGTGCCGCTTTGAGCGATTTTAGTGATAAGTCGTAAATCGTAAAAGCCTTTTTCAGATAAAAATATTGGCGATCGCTCTATCAATAGAGACGAGATCTATTTGGATCTAAAATATTTTCGCTACTTTGACAGATCCAAAGATTATAGTATTATTTTATACGCAAGTTCATTTCTTTCCATTTTAATCGTACGCCTAATGCTCAAGGAGATTGGATATAAGGTTTGGCAATTAAAAACTGAATTCATTTACAGACTAGCGTTAAAAAGATATGCCAAGTCACTGCCCGCACTTTCTCTAGCCGATCGACAAATTGTCGATCGGTTGCAGCAAGAGGGAGTTTACGTGACTTCTTTAGAAAAGTTGGGATTTGCTTCCACTCCACAGATGGTTGATGCTTGCAGCGAAGTTCTGTCTTGTACCGAACCCGAACGCGATCGGAGTGCGGCAAAATCTCCGCTTCAAATCTACACCCTATCAGAATTAACAGATTTCTCTTTATGGGGAAACGAACGGCGACTGCTTGACATCGTTCAAAACTATATCGGTCTACCAATTAAATTTCAAGGTATCCAGTTGCGACGAGAATTCAGTCACCCACAGCAGTTTGGCGCGATGCTATGGCATAAGGATGGAGACGATCGCCGCAGTATCAAAGTCATCATATATTTGAGTGATGTTGACCGAGAGCATGGACCTTTTGAATACATTCCTAAATCCGTCACTGCCGCTGCTTGGCTAAGATTTCGGATCGATTATCAGATTTTCCGCACGGGTTTTTCCGGTCTGAAAAATGAAAAGATGGAGCAATTCGTCCCTAGATCTGCATGGAAATCATGTGTTGGAGCTGCGGGTACAGTGATACTGGTCGATACTCACAGCGTTTTTCATCATGGTAGCCTACGTACAGCAGAGCGCTCGGCTCTGTTTTTTGTTTATACGGCTCGAAACCCAAAACGTCCAGATCTTTGCCGTCGGTATAGCCATCACTCCCATCCCAGACTGAATTTATCGCGCAACTCTCAAAACCTAAAACAACAGTAAGCCCCGAAGTTTAACACTATCAAGCTTGCGTCCTCCGATCGTAGCTAACTGCTGACTTCTAACTGCATCATGACTTGCTTACCCTGCGGATTCGCGGCAAAATGAAGATAAGTAAATATTCTTAATCAACTCGATATACTTTGTTAGACATGGCGTTCGAGCAACTTTCGCAATCAGTTTCACCTCCGCAAGCGATCGCACCCAATAACGGTTTTGACTACGACTTGGCGATCGTCGGTGGTGGAATTGTGGGCTTAACCCTTGCCTGTGCCTTGAAAAATTCGGGGTTGAGGGTGGCACTCATTGAAGCAAAGCCATACTCCGTAGCAGCGATGAAGGGGCAAGCATACGCCGTTCACATGTCTTCGCGACTAATTTTATCGGCAATCGGTGTCTGGGATAAAATTCTGCCTGGAATTGAAACGTTTCACCATGTCAAACTTTCCGATGCCGATCGACCCAACGTGGTAGAGTTCCATCCAAAAGATTTGGGGACAGAGGTTATCGGTTACGTTGCCGAACACCAAGCTTTATTAACGCCGCTACAGGAATTTTTGCACGAATGCTCCAACGTGGAGTATCTATGTCCGGTAGAGGTGGTGCGAACTGAGTTTCAATCGCATGGAGTCGAGCTGACACTCAATGTCTCAGGGAAGTCACGGCAGATCTGCACGCGGTTGTTAGTCGCAGCGGATGGGGCGCGATCGCGGATTCGCCAAAATGCGGGAATTAAAACCTGGGGCTGGCAGTACTGGCAGTCTTGTATTGTCGCTTTTGTCAAGCCTGAAAAACCCCACAACAACACAGCTTATGAAAAATTCTGGTCGAGTGGACCCTTTGCCATTCTACCTCTGCCAGGAAATCGCTGTCGTATTGTTTGGACTGCTCCTCATGCCGAAGCAAAAGCTTTATTGGAATTGGATGACGAGCGGTTTCTCGCCGAACTCACCCGCAGGTATGGCACTCAAATGGGAGAACTGCAACTAGAAGGCGATCGCTTTATGTTTCCGGTGCAGTTGATGCAAAGCGATCGGTATGTGTTGCCGCGTCTGGCACTGGTGGGCGATGCCGCTCACTGCTGTCATCCCGTGGGCGGACAAGGCTTGAATTTAGGAATTCGCGATGCTGCGGCTTTAGCTGAAGTGCTACAAACAGCCACTCGTCAAGGAGAAGATCTCGGCAGCTTGCAGGTACTCAAACGCTACGAACGCTGGCGCAAGCGAGAAAATTCAGTGGTTTTGGGTTTTACCGATTTATTAGATCGGACGTTCTCGAATAATTATTTACCCGTGGCGATCGCTCGTCAATTCGGCTTGTGGGTTTTGCGGCGCGTACCTATTGTCAAGCGATCTGCCTTACAACTCATGACTGGTTTAGGAGGACGTTTGCCTCAAGTAACAGTTATCAGTGACCAGTGAACAGTTATCAATTAGATAACTGAATTTTTACCACTTTTTATATGGTAAAAATTTTCCCGACATGATCACTTTGACGCGATCGCCTTTGGGGTCTTCTTCTTTCTCTACATCTAAAGTAAAGTCAATTGCGCTCATAATGCCATCGCCAAATTTTTCATGAATCACGCTTTTGAGTGGCATTCCATACACTTGCATGATTTCATAGAAGCGATATATGAGCGGATCTGTCGGTACGACTGGACCTAAACCTTTGAGCGGGCATTCTGTTAGTTCTGGTGCTAATGTCGTCGGTAGCCCAATCGCCGATAAAATCTTTTCTGCCTCTGCCTGAGAAGCACTAGCTTGACGGTAAAAGACTGCGGCAATCCAAACTTCATCCCTACCGACTGCTTTTTCTAAATCGACAAAGGACATCCCTTTTTCTTGTTTTGCTGCTAAGAGTTTTTGCGTAATTTCAGGCAGCATTTGTTTACCTCTTAATTGCTCGTTTGATGTAATTGTATCGATTGTTCTATTTGGTTTTTGTGATGAATTTTACTGAAAAATACAGGGATTGTGAAGCAAAAGTCAAAAAGAAAAGAACAGAGTTTTGATAGTTTTGCTCTCGACTACAAGGTAATCGCCCCTCTAAATCTTCCTAAATTGATTTCTGAAGTCATCTCGATCGCGATTCGATTTTCTAGCTGCCGCACTGCTTAATTTATGGTTTTGCACTTCAATTGCGATTTCTATTGCCTTAAATCACAGTGAAAAGTACAGCTAGAATTTACACGCCTTAATTACCGTAAATTACCGGATAGATTGAACTATTGTCTTTACAATATCTTATGATTTGTACCTGGAGCATTGGATTTATTTAAAAAGATCGTAAAGTTATCGGTATAGCTATTATTATTTTTTAGTAGTCTTTTATACTTACAGTGTTAGTCGTTTAACATTACTTATTGCTCATTTAACCCCGATTCTCATTGAGTAGGACGAAATTTCAGCGGCGGGATGTGTAGCCATAAATTAACACCTGACTCCGAATCTCCATCAAGCTAATATTTCCAAACAATTCAGGAATGTCTGGGTTGGCACAACAACCTCATTTTGGTTCAATTTCATTGTGTTATGTTGCGTCACCTCTAAGCTAGATCGTACCGCTCAGAAGTAGTAGCAACAGGCAATCGTATTCTCTTGCCATGCAGTTCTTAGAAGATCGTAGGGAATTCACGAAAATAAATGATTTCACTAATTAATTCTCAAAAACTATGGCTGAAGTTGCAACGAAGGTTTTTACAATACTCGGCAATCTCGCTCAAGCAGCCGCAGTGGTTGCTGATGTTTGCATTTAGCCGCATTCAGATTATTCGTTTTTTGGTGTTGCACTTAACTAAAAAACCTATAAAAATTGATTTTCTTAAAGAAAATTCTGTTTTTACAGATCTCGATCCAGATCGGGCGGTTAAAGCTTTAAACAGCGATGGTTTGCATTTGGGGATTACGATCCCACCACATATACTCAAAGAGATTCTAGATTTTGCCAGAACAGCGACATACTACGGAAATGGAGACTTACAATTTCCGTTCTCGCTGGCGAATCGAAGAGTGCAAGAAATGAAATCTAGCAAAAGTTTTAGGATCGGCTACAATTTTGAGCCTACATCTCAATGTATGGCAATTAGGAAATTAGCAGAAGATCGGAAGCTGTGGGAAATTGCGGCAAAATATTTTGGCAGTCAACCAATGCTTGCCTGCACTCAGCTATGGTGGACTTTTGTGAACGATGCACCCGCTGAGGGTCGCGCTCAAGGTTTTTATCAGTTTCACTACGATCTGGAAGATTACACCTGTGTGAAATTCATGTTCTATCTCACAGATGTCGATTTGTTCGGTGGTCCCCACGTTTGTGTGAAAGGCAGTCATAGAAATAAAAAGCTAAGTCACCAGTTTTCGCTACTGAGAGAAAGAGAAGATAGTGAAATTAAAGAATATTACGGTGACAAAAATATCGCGACAATTTGCGATCGCGCTGGGGTTGGTTTTGCCGAAGACCCCTCCTGCTTCCATAAAGGAATTCTGCCTCAAAAGAGCGATCGCCTGATTCTGGAGTTTAAATTTACTCTCAATAACTACGGCATAATTTTGTAACCGTAGGGTGGGCATTGCCCACCAGATTTTTCAATCGCTCCGGCATAATTGTGTCACAGTAGGGTGGGCATTGCCTACCGTATTTAGGGAGTCTCCAACTTCGATTCAATCTGCTCTAAGTTCAGGTTAAATTTAGTCGCGATCGCCTGAATTATCCGGTCTTCTTCAGGTGTTTTGCGTTCGTCCAAGCGAGCGATGCGGCAGCACTGAGCCAATAAGGGAATCGCAAAGTCGCGGTTGAGCTGCTCTAAAAGCACCTCTAAAGGTTGGGGTGACTGAATATTTCTGGAGATTGCCTCTAAGGAAGAAGGACTGAGATTTAACTGCTTTAACTGTGGTTGGATTTCCGACCAAGTTTTTTCTGGGTGACTGGCGAGAATCATGTGGACTAAGATTCGATCCATTACCGCTTCTTGGGCGATCGCCGTTTCCAGATACTTTTTGCTTTGCTGTTCGAGTTGAGCAATTCCTGTTTTGGAGTTAAGGGTTTCTGGCGACTTCAATTTGGCTTCATAGAAGCGACACGCGGCGTATCCCAAGGAGTAAAGCATAGCAGCGTTAGAACTCGCGCCAATAAACGCTCCAGCAAAAGGGACGTTACGTAATACCCCTAAACCCGCTAGCCTTAGTAACCGACCGCCTCCCAGTCCCAAGCCAAAAATTGTTAATACCTCTCCTTTGCGGCTAGGGTCTCTTAAACTGAGTCCGTAGGCAGCAGCAATTTGATGCACCATTTCCGCTTGCAGTTGGGTGGTTGCAGCTAAATCGACTGCTAAAAGTGCCAGTGCTACCCCTGGCAAGAAACTGGTAGCAAGTCCTATACCCCCAGCACGGGTAGCTTTTTCCACCATAATTCGGTGAGCGATTTGTTCGGGAGACTCTTCGGGATGCTCTTGCTGTAGTTTTTTGACGGCTGCTTCTGCTTTGGCTAAATCTACACTGTCGGTTGCCCCAATCAACCAATTGAGGTTGAGGAAGCGACTAATCCGTCGCACGAACCAGTTATTCCCTACCCACTCGATCGCTTCTCCAGCTTTTGTCGTCGCTGGAGAGAGCCAATCGTGGACTTGTTGTAAAGCTGCTTCTGGCAGTTGGGCGATCGCTCCTACTGCTTGACCTAATGTCTTAGAAAAGGACGACAATTCACCAGCCGCTTTTTCTCTGGAAGCTGAGACTGGCTGCGCCTCCATTGCCTGATTGTTTTGAGAAGGCGTGACTTGCACTTTAACTTCTTCAACTGAGGCTGGCGATCGAGCTGGCTGTCGCGAATTATCGTCCATTGTTCACCACTGTTGAGACGAACTTTACCTGTTGTGGTTGTAACGAAAAAGCGATTGGCTTGCTATCCCCCTCAAGGTGTAAGATTCTATGGACTCTGCTAGGGGATCGATCTTTACCTAGAAATTTTAGATTTTCTTGTCATCTCGCACTTTTGCTACGCTTCCGATCCCGCTTTCGGCATAAAATTTGTTAAAGCGGCTTGACTTTCCCTGGTTCCTTCATTGCGATACCCGTTCACCTAACATTTCTAAATTTCATTATGGCTATTGGCTATGTCGCTCTTGTCCTCCACGCTCACCTACCCTTCGTGCGCCACCCAGAAAGTGACTACGTTCTGGAGGAAGAATGGCTTTATGAAGCGATCGCGGAAACCTACGTCCCTTTACTGCTGGTATTTGAAGGATTAAAACGAGACGGAATCGACTTTAAGATTACGATGAGCATGACACCCCCTTTGGTGTCAATGCTGCGCGATCCTCTACTCCAAGAACGGTTTGACGCTCATTTAGCTAAGCTGGAAGAGTTAGTGGAGCTAGAGGCAGAACGTAACGCTCACAACGGTCACATTCGCTACCTTGCCGAACATTACGTCAGTGAGTTCAATCAAATTCGCCAATACTGGGAACGCTTCAACGGCGATTTAGTCACGGCATTTAAGCAGTTTCAAGACAGTAACAACCTAGAAATCATCACTTGTGGCGCTACTCACGGCTACTTACCGTTGATGAAGATGTATCCCCAGGCAGTCTGGGCGCAGATTCAAGTCGCCTGCGAACACTACGAGCAAACTTTCGGACGACCTCCTAGAGGAATTTGGCTGCCTGAATGTGCATACTATGAGGGGTTAGAGCGAATGTTAGCCGATGCTGGCTTGCGTTACTTCCTCACCGATGGGCATGGAATTCTTTACGCCCGCCCTCGTCCTCGCTTTGGTTCTTACGCGCCCATATTTACCGAGACTGGGGTAGCTGCTTTCGGTCGCGACCACGAATCATCTCAGCAGGTTTGGTCTTCAGAAGTCGGTTATCCTGGCGCATCTGAATATCGCGAATTTTACAAAGATTTAGGTTGGGAAGCCGAGTATGAGTACATCAAGCCCTATATCATGCCCAACGGACAGCGGAAAAATACGGGGATTAAATATCATAAAATCACTGGTCGCGGTCTGGGGTTGAGCGATAAAGCACTCTATGACCCCTACTGGGCGCGGGAAAAGGCAGCAGAACACGCTGGCAACTTCATGTACAACCGCGAACAGCAGGCTCGACATTTACACGGCATTATGCACCGTCCGCCGATTATTGTCTCGCCCTATGATGCGGAGTTATTCGGGCATTGGTGGTATGAAGGTCCTTGGTTTATCGATTACCTATTCCGTAAGTCTTGGTATGACCAGCAGACTTATCAAATGACGCACTTAGCGGATTATTTACAGGAAAACCCGACTCAGCAAGTGTGTCGTCCTTCGCAATCGAGTTGGGGTTACAAGGGATTTCACGAATACTGGTTGAACGAGACCAATGCTTGGATTTATCCGCATCTCCACAAAGCCGCCGAACGAATGATCGAAATTGCCTACCGCGAACCCGTTGATGAGTTGGAATGGAAGGCGTTGAATCAGGCAGCGCGAGAGTTGTTACTAGCGCAGTCTTCCGACTGGGCGTTTATCATGCGAACGGGAACGATGGTTCCTTATGCGGTGAGAAGGACGCGATCGCACTTGATGCGCTTTAATAAGCTCTACGAGGATGTCAAAATCGGCAAAATCGACAGCGGCTGGTTGGAGAAGGTAGAACAAATGGATAATATCTTCCCCGAAATCAACTACCGAGTTTATCGTCCTTTGTAATTTATTTGCAATTTACAGGTAGGGGCGCACAGATGTGCGCCCCTACGGCGTTTAACATTAACCAGGTAAATTATTGCTCGTATAAGCATCCATCCGGTATGCCGGAGTGCGATCGCTGTAATCTATATCAGTACCAGTGATAGATTTGGCTAACTTTTCAAAAGACTTACTACGCCAGTTGCGATCGTGGATCGGTTTTCTTTGCTCTCCTAAAAAATATGCTTGGGTTCCGATGACAGAAGCTGCTACCCAACCGATTACCAATAGTGCAATTAGAATAGTCATCGCTGTTACCTCGCTTTAAGTCGTGTAACTTTATGTAAATAAAAGTAACAATATTTTGCAAAGAGTCTCAATACGTGCAAACCGAACATCAAGTAGGGAATTCCTCCCTATGACAGAGGGGCGTACAGATGTACGCCCCTAATATCCGAATCGCAATTTCGTGTAGAAAAACAAATTAGGAAAACAAACTATATCTCTGTAACTGGTTTTCAATTGTTTTGGGCAAAATTTTATTTAATTCTTTACCGTCTTTAAATTGTAGAGTTTGTAAAGATGGTAAATCGAAGGGTAATTGTCCTTCTAAATCTCGCTGCATGTGTGCGAGTAAAATTTGCTCGGAACGTTTTGTTTGGATGGCGTAGCCAATTTCTACACAAACATTAGGGCTAGGAATTAACTGATTGCTGTCCTCTTGAGAAATACTCGTAATTGGCGTACTATCGGCAATAAATAGTAAACTTTTACGAATGTTGAGCAGCATTTGGCGATTGAGTCGGAGCGGATTCTCTTTAGAACGATAAGATTCTACTAAGGATATAGGTAAGCGCGATCGCTTATTTAATGTTTCTAGGGCTTGTTGCAATCCTTCCCGCAAAACTTCGCTAGCTGCGCTATATTCTATTTGGTAAGATAAAAAAATTGTCGGGTCTTGTAGAGCAGATACCGCTTGCTTAGTAAAGTAAATTTCGTGACTGATTAAGTCAATATTCGAGATAACGTAACCACCGCTACCCTCAATATAAAACTCGACAGCCTCTCCTTCTAAATAGCGCTGAAACCATGCCGATTTTTTAACTTCCTCGCTGTCGTTTAAAAAATCAGCTCTCAATCCCGATTTCAACAGACTATTCTTACTCAATCGCAAATCGTGAGTGCGTTTTTCTAATTCTTTAACTGGCTCGTATTTTTCTAGAAACCAAGCTTTGAGCGCAATGATTGCCATTCTCGATTTAACCGTAAAACAATAACACCCAAGCTAGCACTAGCTGAGGAATTTCCTCTGTCTTTCAAGCTTAGGTAGGGATATTCTGAACTCTACCTTACTAATACTAGTAAATTAATACTAGTATAGCAAGCTCGGATATATTGCCCCCTATTTGCGCGTATTTGAGGAAATATCAACCTGTGAGTTGGGTGTTATTTTTATTCGATCGGACAGAAGAGAAATCAGCAGTTCTTGTTTACCTCTTAACTCAATAGAAGTTGGCTTTTCAATCTGCCAATTGAAGCTCTTTTGCTTCAATTACTAAATTATCACTATGAATTTTAAAGATAATATGTTAGAAAATAATCTTTACCTTTTCGGTAAAAGTTAAGTTTTGAAAAGTGAATTGGGGAATAGATAATAAGTTATTGGTAGTCGTGCAGCGCCCGATCGCCGATCTGAGCTATTTCTCGAATTTCCTGACGCACGCTCATCAAGATCTTCCCCAGATAGTTCTGACCCGTGCGATCGCAACCGCAGCCCCAATAGTAATCAGTCGGCGAGTTTTCTACCAGTAATTCGTCTCCAGTTGCAATCAAAATCGATTGAATATCGGGATAGGTCAGAAACTTCTGGCGCACGGCGACGTGCATGACCTGGGTTTTGACTTGTTCCCAATCGGAACGAACTTGAAGGGTGCGATCGCGTCCTAGTGCGGCAGCTTGCTCTGGTGTTGCCGCAGCATGAATGATAGGAATAAGGGCTTCATTAGCACTACCGACAAATTTTTGTGCTTGATAATAATGCTCTACTGTTGACCAGTAAGTACCCTGGATGTCGATCGAGTGGGGTGAAAAGTTAGAAAAACACCCGTAGGGTTCGCATACCTTGTAAAAGTAGATTGCCATTCGATTAAATCGTTTTTATTTTTAAATACTTTCTTTAATCGATTATTACAGTTTCTTTGCAGACACCAAATCTATTCAGCCCATTTCAGAGGGCGGATATAGCGTTCCCATTGAAATGCGATACGTTTGTAGGGACGCAATATTTGTAGTAGGGGCGCACAGCTGTGCGCCCCTACCGATCTGCAATCAAAAACTGCTTTGAGATCGGCGTGATGACACCAATACCAATAAAAAGGAAATGAGAGATGCGATCGCCAGCGTCTCTACAGCGTTCCTTTTGTTTGTTCTACAATTTGCTGGGCAGCATTTAACAAATACTCAAAATAAGTACGGGCGACGACAGACATTTGCTTGCCAGCAGGATAAACCATATACCAGTTGCGCTCAATGGGGAAATATTCCACATCCAGCACGGTTAATTCTGGATTAGCGGATTCTGGGATGATGGTGTGGCGCGAGAGGACGGAAAGACCCAAACCCCCTGCGATCGCCTGCTTGATTGCCTCGTTACTGCCTAATTCGAGCTTAACTTTCAGTTTAATCCCCTGCTCGTCAAAGAGCTTCTGTACCGCCGTGCGCGTTCCCGAACCTGGTTCGCGCAGGATAAACGGTTCTTCGCTTAATTGTTGCAAGGAAATATTTTTTTCCCCTGCCAGCGGATGATTGGCTGGCGCAAGCACGACTAAGGGGTTTTCTAAAAATGGCTGGAAACCGATATCGAGATGTTCTGGTAGCTGACTCATGATATACAAGTCGTCCAGATTCTCCTTCAGGCGATCGACAATCCCTGAATGATTCGTTACCTGTAAGGCGATATCAATCCCTGGGTAAAGCTGGCAAAATGGTCCTAACAGGCGCGGTACGAAGTATTTGGCAGTAGTAATGACCGCAAGTCGCAATCTCCCCTGCTTCAAACCTTTCAAATCTGCTACCGTCATCTCAAATTGAGCGAGTTTCTCAAAAATTTCCCGACAGGTAGCAAATAGTTCTCGTCCTGCCTCCGTGAGGTAGAGACGCTTACCCACTTGCTCGAATAGAGGTAGACCGACCGCCTTGGTTAGCTGCTTCACCTGCATGGAAACAGTCGGTTGGGTTAAAAATAACTCTTCTGCGGCACGGGTAAAGCTACCATTGCGCGCCGCAGCTTCAAACACCTTTAATTGGTGAAGCGTTGCTTGCTTCACTGCTATTCTCCTAGCAGATTGAATTATAGATATGTACCTATAATACCTATTAAAAACTATGGCTTTTATTTATAGTGAATATGAGTTACCATTCTTTACAACTGAAAGAGCGTAAGATGACTTCCAAGCAGCGTTGCACGTCGCTATGGGGTGTAGGGAATTGATTTACTCTTCTCCTGTGAATGGTCTAGCCCACCAGCCGCAGAATTTCACCGACATTTCATCAGCGCGTGCGATGCTTTTCCTTAGTTCTTATGACGAGCTGTCAATAGCAGCAATTACAGATCGCGAGGGATGATTTCTTCTTCTTTAAGTGGCACGGGCAAATTAGCTAAATCTGGTAATTGTACGAGTTCTTTTTCCTTTTCCTTCTCCTTGATGGCGAGTGGTAGTTGTAAAGGTTGCTGTTGCTCGATCCAGCAGCTTGCCAGTGGTAAGGTCTGTTCTAAATCGTCCAAGGGTCTAGGAATCACCATCACGGCGTTGAGTTCGCCAATCCGTTCTGCCTCGTACATTCCTGCTTCTACAGCGACGGCAACATTAGATACGCTACCGCGAATGATGACGGTACACAACCCAGCTCCAATGCGTTCGTAGGAAGCAAGTTGCACGTCGGCAGCTTTGAGCATGGCATCGGCTGCACCTACCATTGCAGGAAATCCCCGTGTTTCTAGCAGTCCGACAGCTTGATGACTGAGGCGGCTGTAACCTCTTGCGGTCAATTGTTGCAAGCGCAGACCAATTGGTAATACAGCTTCTAGATTCGGCAAAGGGCGAGGTATGACTAATGAGGAAACTAATTCGCCAAAGCTTTCAGCCGTTGCCGCACCTTCCCTCACGGCGAGGCGAACATCGGCAGTACGACCGCGCACGATCGCCGTACAGTGCCCGCCGCCAATCTTCTCGTATCCTACTAGGGTGACTTCAGCAGTCTTGAGCATCATGTCTGCCGTCCCGACAATCGCGGGAAAGCTGCGGGTAGATACCAAGCCTAAAGCCATTTCCTGAAAGTTTTGTACCCGATGTTCTTGCCCAGAAGTGGCGAACCCTTGATTCTGTGTCTGCATGGTAGATCTAACCGATTTTAGATTCTAGATTTTAGATTTTAAATGAGGATTTGTCGGTGCGTACCGCGACAACGCAAGTCAGAATAATTCTAAAATCGTCAGTCTGGGCATTTTCCGGCTTCATCCTATTTACAGATAAAGTTAATCCCATCCAAATTCCAAATCTAAAATTGCCTTGACTTAGGTTCCTTGAGATGGAGGAGTATCTGGTGGTGGTTGGTTCAATGATTGACTATGGGGAAACAACGTTGCCATCAACCGCGTGATGGAAGCTTTACCATAAACAATGCGATCGCCACTCGGTTGAGTTGGTTCTAGTTGGCTTTGTGCCGATCCAGCCATCTGACCGTTAGACTCAGGTGTTGCTCCAAGTGTTGCCGATGTTGGTGGCGATGGCTGAGTTGCATCAGTTGGCGGTGTCGGTGCTGCTTCAACCTCAACAGTAGAATCTACCGTTAAGTGACGGCTGGTATCTCCTAGCAAAGAACCTGGAGGAATCACTTGTTTGGGAGCGACAGAACAATTAAAAACTGTCGTTGCCGCACCGACGCAAGCATTTGCTCCGATTGTAGCTTTACCTACCACTAAAACCCCAGCTCCGAGATTAACTCCCGTCTCGATCTCTACATTTCCGTCATGGGCGTGCAGCACGACTCCCATGCCAATACATACTCCTGCTGCAATAATAATTTTACTGTTTGGGTCGGCATGGAAAACTACCCCAGGAGCGATCGCTGCCGTGCGATCGATTATCACCTCGCCACTGATATGCGAATTAAAGTTACCAATTGGGTGTAGTGGCGATAAAGACATTTAGATTAAATCCTTTGAACGGGAGTCGGGAGTCGGGAAGCGGGTGGAGGGCGAGGTTTCCTCGCCATCGGAACCGCGTAGTCGGGAGTCGGAGAAGAGGAGGAAGACAAGGTGATGGAGATAGTGAGGGAATGAGTTATGTTGTTATTTCCCCTTGTCCTCTTGTCCTCTTGCCCTCTTGCCCTTCCTTAGCCCCTAGCCCCCCTTCTTTTTCCCTACTCCCTACTCCCTACTCCCTCATCTTATGGACGTTGGATAATCGTTTCCAGCACCCGTCGTTTTTGTTTAGAGTCAATCCCGACCAACCGGACGTATTCACCAGGGTGGTTAGCCAGACAAGTTTCCAGCGCGTTCACTACCTCTGACTCATTTCTGGTAGTAATCGGACTACAACTCTGCCAAGAACCAGTGCGGAAACGGCGTTGGTCTACGTGTTCCGAGCCAATTGTATGCCCAGCTGCCAATAGGTGGCGTACTTGGTCTACAATATCGCCCCCCAGCTTAGAACTCGTTACCCTACCCGAATTGGAACTACTGCCATTACCATATGAAGGAGCAGAGGCGTAGTTAGAATGACCTGCTGAATGACCTGCTGACTGAGAAATCACTGGTCCGTCGGGACGCTGAATAATGGTTTCTAGTACCCGCTGTCTCCGTCTGGGGTCAACGCCGATCAAGCGCACGTACTCCCCTGAAAACTCAGCGAGGCTGGCTTCCACGGCTGAAATAACCTGAGATACCTGGTTAGAGTTAATTGTGCCGCAGCTAGCCCAAGAACCGGTACGGAAGCGGCGTTGGTCTACGTGTTCTGTCCCAACTTGATAGCCTTGTGCCAGCAAACCACGAATTTGCTCTACGGTCTCGGAATCGAGTTTGGAGCTGCCTGTCGAGCCTCCGCCATAGCTGCCACTGCTAGCCGCACTACTGCGGTAGCTGCTACTAGCTGGTGGTACGGTAACTCTCGCCGCGCCGTTACTTTGGATTAAGGCGTGTCCGTTAGGTCTTTGAATAATTGTTTCTAATACTCGTTGCCTGCGTCTGGGGTCAATCCCAAACAACCGGACGTATTCGCCTTCATGTTCTGCCAAACAAGATTCTAAAGCTGCGATCGCCTCTGACTCCGAGCGAGGTTCGAGTGGCGTGCAACTCTTCCACGTCCCAGTGCGGAAACGGCGCTGGTCTACGTGTTCTGTCCCGATTTTGTATCCTTGCGACAATAGGTGTCGCACTTGCTCCACTGCTTCTGTATTCAATCTTCTACCCATGATTCCACTAGCACTCCCATTAACGCCTTTATCCCCATCCGCTTGAGGTTGTGACAACTCGTCGCGAATGGGGGTGATGCAAGCCTTATCGTCAGCACAAAGATAACCCGATCGCAGCGCGTTATTGACCCCAATGACGTGACGCGCAAACTCTCGATCTACTTGTTGCACGTCGGGTAAGCGATCGGCTTGCTGTTGGTTGGTAATCGTCGCTCCCGAAGGTACGTACTTCCCAGCCGGGATTTCTACATCTTGGATCAGAACGTGCATCATGACAATGCAACCATTACCAATTCTGGCGTTGAATACGGTGGAACGAAAGCCGATGAAGCAATCGTCTCCTACGTATGCCGGTCCGTGAATCAACGCCATATGAGTAATGGAAGTATTTTTCCCGACCCATACCGAATATTGTTTGCCATCGTCCCCGATCACGCGACCTTGTTCCAGTCCGTGAATCACTACCCCATCCTGCACGTTCGTGCCTGCACCGATATGAAAAGGAGTGCCTTCATCGGCGCGAATTGAAGTTCCTGGCGCGATTAGGACGTTAGAACTGATATGGACGTTCCCAATCACGTTGGAAAAGGAATGTACGTATGCAGTTTCGTCAATCTGTGGCTCTGCCAAATTTTTTGACCAGGGGGTAGGCGGGGCAGCATAGCTGCGGGCTACCATACGTTAAAATCCTCTGAAATATCCTGTTGCTATGAATTGATTTTGCCGCGATCGCCTAAGGAAAGCTCGATCGGTCTTGCTCTCTTTTGCTGTACAGGTTGCGATTGTCTACGCTGACAGTATCGATAATTCCTACTACCAATGCATCTAGGGGACGCGATTGATTGCCGTCGATCTGACGGGCAGCACTGCCGCGACTAACTAAAACCCACTCATCTACACCAGCACCTATCCAATCGGCTGCTACCTCATATTTAGGTAGCAGGCGACCGTCAGCATCGATAAATTGCAACAACAGTAGCTTGGCTCCTCGCAAACTTGGTTCTTTGTGGGTACTGACAACCGTACCCCGAACTTGAGCGATTTGCATTCAGGGTTACGGTCTGTTGTAAGGACGGATACCGCTGACGCTCTCGCGGAACTGTTCTACAGCTTCTGTATAACGAATCGGCAGCACGTATTCTAGGTTTTCGTGAGGACGAGCGATGATGTGGGTAGACAAGACCTGTCCGCCATTCACGCGCTTGACGGAATCTATACCAGCGGATACCGAAGCTTGCACTTCCGAAACATCGCCTCGTACGATCACCGTGACTCGACCGCTACCGATCTTTTCATAGCCCACCAGAGTGACGCGAGCTGCTTTTACCATCGCGTCTGCTGCTTCCACAACTGCGGGGAAGCCCAACGTTTCAATCATTCCTACTGCGATTGCCATTTTGTTTTACTCCGTAACTGAAAGTAGCGTAAGGTTATCAAACTGAAAAACTGAAAGCTGAGGATTTATCGCGGCTAAGTGCGGAACTGTTCTACAGCCTCGGTATAGCGAATTGGCAGTACGTATTCGAGGTTTTCGTGGGGACGGGCAATGATGTGCGTGGAGAGAACTTCACCACCATTGACTCGTTTAGCTGCTTCAATGCCAGCGGAAACCGAAGCTTGTACTTCTGAAACGTCGCCCCGCACGATCACCGTGACGCGAGCGCTACCAATCTTCTCGTAACCCACTAGAGTGACACGGGCAGCTTTTACCATCGCATCTGCTGCTTCAACAACTGCGGGAAAGCCCTTGGTCTCAATCATTCCAACCGCGATCGGCATTTTTACTCTTCTCCTTGATGGCGCGTAAGTAAACCTAGTGGATTTAGTTTGACAGTAAATTTTTGACGAGAATACCCATTCTTAATTAGAAAAAAGTCTTCCTGAAATAAGCATAGGGAAGCTTTGCTCCCCTGACAATATAAATCATTATGATAATTTTGAATGAGAATGTTTAAAAAAACTTAACGGTGTATTTTCCGCTCGATCTGACATCTAAACCGCCCCTGTTTATCGCTATTCTACTTTTGTTTTATAATTTTTTAATTACATTTAGATAAAGCAAACTTATAACTCGGCAACTTCAGCCTCTAGAGCGATTGCCGAAGGTCACGTCTGATGGGTTTAGGAGTTTTTACTGACCGATCGCCACTGACCGACGAAATCTCGCCTGCTTGGGTGCTATAATTGCCTACACTCAAGCTAAATCAGTTTTGCACGAGTAATACAAAGAGTGAAATTTGGCAAGAGTGCAAATCATTTGAGAAAATACTTACCCGGCTACATTTTGTAAGGAAAAACTATTAATAACAAAAACATTCAGAGAACAAAAATAGTCCGAACGAGATTGACAAACAGAAATTAAAAAACTTCAAACGTCTCTACTGAGAAAACTAGAATTGCTCCCAAATAAAATTTTTTTAGTTGCAAATAAGTAGGAAAATTGCAAATGACGCAGTTTTTATTCATAAATAGTTGGTGGGTTCCCTTCTACGGCTTGATTGGTGCAGTCCTCACCTTACCTTGGGCAATGGGGATAGTGCGTCGCACTGGACCAAGACCTGCCGCTTATCTAAACTTATTAATGACGGTGGTAGCTTTTATCCACAGCGTTATCCTCTTGAGGGATATGTGGAATCAAGAGCCACAGAGCTTTCTCTTTACCTGGTTCAAAGCTGCCGACTTAGATTTATCTTTTGCGTTGGACGTGTCGCCAGTCACCCTTGGTGCAGCAGTTTTAATTACTGGTTTGAGTCTGCTAGCACAAGTTTATGCCTTGGGGTACATGGAGAAAGATTATGCCATAGCACGGTTTTTTGCTTTGTTCGGATTTTTTGAGGCAGCGCTATCGGGCTTAGCCTTGAGCGATTCATTGATCCTCAGTTACGCTCTATTGGAAATGCTGACGCTTTCTACCTACTTACTGGTAGGCTTTTGGTATGCTCAGCCATTGGTAGTGACGGCAGCAAGGGATGCCTTCTTAACCAAAAGAGTAGGGGACATACTGCTGCTAATGGGTGTTGTTACCCTTGCCTCCTTTGCAGGCAGCCTCAACTTCTCCGATTTATACGAGTGGGCGCAGACAGCTCAACTATCGCCTTTAACATCAACACTACTAGGCATAGCTTTAATTGCCGCCCCAGCAGGAAAGTGCGCTCAATTTCCTTTGCATTTGTGGTTAGACGAAGCAATGGAAGGTCCTAACCCCGCTTCCGTGCTGCGAAACTCGATGGTGGTATCAGGTGGTGCGTATGTTTTGTATAAATTGCAGCCCATATTAGCGCTGTCACCTGTGGCATCTCAAGCTTTGGTCATTCTCGGCACGATGACGGCAGTAGGAGCATCGTTAGTTTCGATCGCCCAAATTGATATTAAGCGGGCGCTGTCCCATTCCACTAGCGCCTACATGGGACTGGTCTTTTTATCGGTAGGTTTGCAACAGGGTGGCGTAGCGCTGATGTTGCTATTTACCCACGCGATCGCCAAGGCATTACTATTTATGAGTGCAGGCTCGATCATTGCCACCACGCACACCCAAGATTTAACGGAAATGGGAGGTTTGTGGTCGCGGATGCCTGCCACCACAACGGCTTTTGTCGTCGGCGCAGCCGGACTAGTGACGCTCATCCCTTTGGGTAGCTTCTGGGCAATGGTGCAATGGACAAACGGCTTTTGGATAGTTAGCCCTTGGGTTGTCGGCGTATTGCTCGTAGTTAATGGTTTAACGACACTCAATCTCACTCGCGTCTTCCGACTCGTCTTCTGGGGCGACCCGCAGCCAAAAACTCGTCGCGCTCCAGAGGTCATGTGGCATATGGCTTTACCTATGGTGTCGCTGACAATAGTAACTCTGCTAGTTCCGTTGA
This sequence comes from Chroococcidiopsis cubana SAG 39.79, assembly GCF_003991895.1. Classification (NCBI taxonomy): domain Bacteria; kingdom Bacillati; phylum Cyanobacteriota; class Cyanophyceae; order Chroococcidiopsidales; family Chroococcidiopsidaceae; genus Chroococcidiopsis; species Chroococcidiopsis cubana. Next base: position 75,726 of record NZ_RSCK01000006.1, on the reverse strand, counting down.
TGTTACAGCAGTGGGGATTGTTACCGAGTTGGGAAAACATCAACTGGCAAGCAGTTACTCTCTTAATGGCATCAAGTGGATTAGGGCTGGCAATCGGCTCGACAATATACCTGCATAAAGCTTGGTCGCGACCCGTGCAATTGCAGTGGCGATTTTTGCAAGACTTGTTGGGCTACGATTTCTATGTAGATGAGGTTTACAAAGTCACCGTTGTTTTGGCAGTGAATTCGATCTCAAAAATTTCCGCCTGGATCGATCGCTACATCTTAGATGGCTTAGTAAATCTAGTTGGCATTGTCACCATCTTTAGCGGTCAAAGCTTGAAGTACACTATCTCCGGTCAATCGCAAGCCTATATGCTAACCATTCTCCTCGGAGTCGGTCTGCTCGGCTTAATTATCAGTTGGTCTTTAGGATACATTTTTCAGTAGATGGTGATTGGTAATTGGTAATTGGTGGTTGGCAATTGTGTATTGTCAATCGCGTCTTGCTATCAACTATTAACCGTTAACTATCAACTCTTACCCATTACCCATTACCCATTACCCATTACCCATTACCCAATTCCAATGCTCAGTGCTTTCATTTGCTTACCAGTCTTAGGTGCGGTGCTAATCTGGGTTTTGCCTCCAGGTGAGACCCGATCGCGCTATATTGCTCTAGCAGTTACTGCTGCTACATTTATTTGGAGTATTGTTCTCGGGTTTCGATTCGATCCGGCGGATGGTGCTTTTCAGTTTCAAGAAGCACTACCTTGGATAGATGCTTTGGGTTTGAGCTATCGCTTAGGCGTAGATGGATTATCTTTCCCATTATTGGTGTTGAATGGCTTACTCACTTGCGTTGCACTTTACAGCACCAATAACCAAGTGGCGCGATCGCGATTCTACTATTCTCTCATTCTGCTACTCAATACCGGTGTTGCTGGAGCTTTCCTATCTCAGGATCTCTTGCTATTCTTTCTGTTCTACGAACTGGAACTGATTCCCCTATATTTGTTAATTGCGATTTGGGGTGGCGCAAGGCGCGGCTATGCAGCGACGAAGTTTCTAATTTATACGGCAATTTCAGGCATTCTGATTTTAGCTGCCTTTTTGGGTTTGGTTTTATTAAGCGGTACGGGTTCTTTTGCTTACGAACCCTTACGCACGGCGGCGCTGGGTTTACCGTTGACAGCACAATTGATTTTACTAGGGGCAATTGTTGTCGGCTTCGGGATTAAAATTCCTTTGGTTCCTTTCCATACTTGGCTACCAGATGCTCACGTCGAGGCTTCTACACCCGTTTCCGTGCTGCTGGCAGGGGTATTATTGAAATTGGGAACTTATGGTTTGTTGCGCTTTGGCATGGACTTGTTACCGGAGGCTTGGACAGCATTTGCCCCTTGGCTGGCAACTTGGGCAGTGGTCAGCGTGCTGTATGGGGCTTCCTGCGCGATCGCCCAAACTGATATGAAAAAGATGGTAGCCTATAGCTCTATCGGTCACATGGGATACGTGTTACTGGCAGCAGCGGCAGCGACACCTTTGAGTATTTTGGCGACAGTATTGCAAATGCTCAGTCATGGTTTAATTTCAGCACTCCTGTTTCTGCTGGTGGGAGTCGTTTACGAAAAAGCGGGTAGTCGCGATACTCAAGTGTTAAGAGGACTACTCAACCCCGAACGAGGTTTACCTGTCATTGGCAGCTTGATGATTTTAGGCGTAATGGCAAGCGCTGGAATTCCTGGTATGGTAGGATTTGTGGCAGAGTTTCTCGTGTTTCGCGGCAGTTTTCCCGTCTTCCCTACCCAAACTCTCCTCAGTATGGTGGGGACTGGTTTGACTGCGGTATATTTCTTACTCTTGGTAAACCGCGCCTTTTTCGGACGGCTATCGCCCCAGGTTGAGAATTTACCTAAAGTTTACTGGTCAGATCGCATCCCCGCGATCGCGTTAGCAATACTGATCGTCGTGTTGGGAATTCAACCGAGTTGGATGGCACGGTGGAGCGAACGGACAACTACAGCTATGGTAAATAATGTAGAGGCGATCGCTCATCTCGCAGTCAAGAATCCGCAATTGTAAATTGGTTTGAATAAAATCTGTCCCTACTATTGAGATTCACACCTGTAGGGGCAGATTTTGCTAACCAATGTGTGAAACAATAAAAAATAAAGTCTTGTTTTATCAAAAAAACACTTACCAAGCTCTTTGTACAGACGTTGCATTTCATGTCTGATAACTGATAACTGATTAACTAATACCTGATATGGTCAGCATCACTAACAAGCCTACCAGCCATCCTTTAGCAGAATACATTCAAAGGTTGCAAACAGGAGAAGCTCTACTTGCAGATACTCCTGAAAATGTTTTAGAAGTTGTAGGAATTCTCAAAAGCTACGGTGTGGTTTTAGATGCCTACTGGCGGAATTTAACATATATATCAGAAAATCAGTTTTTAGTCTTTTTCCCCTTCTTCAAGTATTTTAACGGTGAATTTTCTATTAGGAAATTGCTCCGTCATTGGTGGCACGATCGCATCAATTTTGAATACGCTGAATACTGCATGAAAGCTATGTTCTGGCATGGTGGCGGCGGTTTGGATGCTTATTTAGATACGCTGGAATTTAAAGAACGAGCAGCAGCAGCGATTCAGGCAAAGTTTAAAAATAATCCTTTGGTTTTGGGCTTGAACCAACTTTTCCCAGAATTTCTTCCAGAATTGGTACGTCAGCAAGCTTATTACAGTGGGTTGGGGCAATTTTGGCACATCATGAGCGATATGTTTTTGAAGCTGAGCGATCGCTACGATCGCGGTGAAATCAAAACTATTCCGCAGGTAGTCGAGCATATCTTAAATGGTTTGGTTGCCGATGCCAATACACCAATTACTTACACGGTGAAAATTAAAGGCAAACAGTACGAAATTATTCCCAAAAGTGCGGGTTTAACTTTCCTTCCCGATACAGCCGTACCCTACGTAGAGGCAGTTTTCTTCCGAGGCACGCCGTTTCAAGGGATAATTTCTTACAACGCTCAAGCACATCAAATTCCCCCCGATCAAGCGCGATTTGCTTATGGTGCGTTATATGCAGATCCGTTACCAATTGGTGGTGCTGGCATTCCTCCGACGCTGTTAATGCAGGATATGCGGCATTACTTACCCGAATATCTGCATGAAGTCTATCGGCGCACCAAGCGTGGAGAAGATGACTTGCGGGTACAAATTTGTATGACTTTCCAAAAGTCAATGTTCTGCGTCACCACAGCCGCAATTTTAGGGTTGATGCCTTATCCGGCAAATACTGAAGATCCGTCAGAACAGCGGTCAAATATAGCTTATCTCGAAAATTGGATGGATCGGTTTATGACTTCGCGCTTGTTGGAGGTAAATAGATAGAGGGTAAAAGGCGATCGCATGGCTTTAAGTTAGAGGAGGGGTGCGATCGCAATTTATTGTATTTCTGAGTATGACACAAGAATCTTTATCTGAAGAACAGCAAGCTAAACTAGCTGAAATTACTGAACTTGCCAAAATTGCAGAACAAAAAGCTAGAGAAATGAGCGAATTTGCTACAGCGATCGCTCAAAAATACCAACAACACTTATCCCTCTTCTAAGAAACCAGATTTTCTGAGGGCTGAGGAATAAGCTCAAAACCAAAAGCCTGGGCTTTTTTGTGAAGGTTGTTGACCATTCGCTCGCGATAACGCAGCTCATAATAATCCATGCCAGGATCAGTGTAATCTGCTCCGGTTGTCCAAAGTTGGTAAAAAATCCGCGCAATTTTGTGAGCAGTAGCAGTAATAGCTTTAGGAGAGCCAAGTCGAGAACGTAAACGCCGATAAAACGCACCTAAAAACGTTTTGAATACTCAGTTATACGTATTAATTACTTGTCGATGGTGCGACATACCACGAGGGGAGCAATGGGCATCAAAGAGTTCTGCCCACCGATGGCAAAGCGCGATGGTATGAAGACGGAACACTGGAAAAACTAAAAAGACGGATTTTGGCAGTGGCAGAGGAAAAGGGAATGATCGACTGGAAGTACGGAGCCGAGGCGCGGCTCTTTTTCCCCCGCTTAATGGTGGAGGTGACGGTGTAGGTTATGGCTACAAAGGCAAAGGTGTCCTTATCCACAGTATTTCCTTATCCACAGTATTACAGATGCCAACGGTATGCCCCTTATAGCAATTACTACCGCTGCTAATGGAGACGAAAGGCAGCAAGTCCTACCGATGCTAGCTCAAATCCAATTAACGACAGGCAAACGAGGTAATCCTAAGCGTCGCCCTAAAACTCTTGCCGCGGACAAAGGATACGATGCTAGATGGTTGCGTAAGAGACTTCGGACTAAAGGCATCCGACCACAAATCAAAAAACGGCATCTGGGAGGGAAAAAGCCCAAGGGCAGACCAATCAAGGAAGTTGTACCGCGCTATCAACAGGAGCGCTCTTTCTCCTGGTTTCAACGCAAGTATAGAAGACTCGTTGTTCGAGCTTGAACGCCTGAAAGTGTGTTTTGATGCTTTCTTTCTCCTCGCCACATCCTACATCTGGTTTCCCAAGTTAGTGGGATAGGTTCTTGCAAGTTTTTCCGATTCCAGAACTTAAACGTGGCTTCTTCAAACTGATGGCTTATATGAATGACTTCCATACTGCCCCAATTACTTATGTTCAGCTAAATTCCGCTTAACTTCTACTTTTATTCTGCTAGTGTGACAGAAGAAAGATAACTAAAAATTGGTTTTCCTGTAGAGACGTTACATGTAACGTCTCTACAGGAAAAAATTTGTAAAGCAAATAGAACTGACAGGGTTTCTTGCCTCTTTTATAAGAGAGATTAGAGAGGATACTCCAGCTCTTTGCCTCACAAACCGAGATATATTAGTTTTCTCTCTCCTTGCAATCATACTTCTTCGTCAGCCGTTCCTGCTTCTTTTTCAATCCAAATAAATATTAGGGCAAATACTGGAAACGGCAAAATATAAAATATTAAAGGAATCATAATCCAAGGCAACCACGAAGCAGCATAAGACCCTGTTAATTGTGTCATATCTACCATGATGCTATTCTCCAGTTTTTATTGGCAATTGGTAATTGATAAGGTGTGTAGGATGGGCAATGCCTACCTCCGCACTAATTAACATTAACCCCACCCCGCAAAATTGAGTCTAGAGCATCGAAGTTTTCTAGTAGTAAATAAGCAAATACAGCTCCTCCCATTGCTCCTAGAAAAATTCCACCATTTAATTGATACCATTCATCGCGATTGCGTAACGGTCTGAGTGAATCTTTAGAAGTAGAGCCATAAGCACCTCTAGGATCGCCTTGGAAGGTCGTGATTGCAAAAATAGAAATTCCCAAACAAGCTGATACAGCTATATATATTGCTGTAATCAATCCACTTAAATTAGCACCATGAGCTGTCTCTCGTAATGGTCCAACCACAACCTCTGGTCCCACTAGAAAATAGCCGTGAGCCATGCCAATTTCTAAACCACGCATAAAAGGAGTGAGTCCTTTGCGATAGGCAGGAAGATTGTTAATAAAAGCTCTAGCTAAGGGAGAATCGGTAATAGCTGTAGAGAAATTACTGTTAAACGGATCTCCTTTATAGGGTTGAACGGGATCGGTATCGAGCCTATAGTTCAATTTTGATTCTACAGATGGATTTGCAGTATTAGTCATTTTTGATTTTCTCCTAATTAAAGTTGTCGATCCTCCGATCTTGCTTCTTATGTGCGACTTCTCAAATAAGCATTTTTTTATGAGTTGTAACGCAGATAAACGCGAATATAGAAAGCATTAACTCATGGTTTTCAAAGAACTCTCCTGGTACGTCCACCGGGAGAGGAGAGTCTAAATTCGCAACTGATAAAGCCAATTTCTAGGGCAGAAACAACAAATGTATTTCTTGTAGAATCTGCCCTAAAATTTTTGCTCTAGGCTAGCCAAATTTTCCAGCCGTTGACGCAATCAAGAAAGCACCATAGGTAGCAATATAGCCAACGGTGAAGTGAGTCAAGCCAACTAGACGAGCTTGAACGATAGATAATGCTACAGGCTTATCTCTCCAATATCCGAAAGATAATGGTGTTTTTTCGTGCGCCCAGACCAGAGTTTCAATCAATTCTTGCCAATAACCCCGCCAAGTAATTAAGAACATGAAACTCACAGCCCAAGCCAGGTGACCCCAGAGAAACATCCACGACCAAATAGCTAGACTATTCGTACCGTATGGATTGTAACCATTAATCAACTGAGCAGAATGCAACCAGAGGTAATCTCGGAACCAACCCATGAGATAGGTGGAAGACTCATTAAATTGAGCTATATTCCCTTCCCAAATTGCTAAATGTTTCCAGTGCCAATAGAAAGTGACCCAACCCAAAGTATTGAGCATCCAGAACACGGCTAAATAAGAAGCGTCCCATGCAGAGATATCGCAAGTACCACCGCGACCGGGACCATCGCAGGGGAAGGCATAGCCGAAGTCTTTTTTGTCGGGCATCAGCTTGGAACCGCGAGCATCTAAGGCACCTTTGACCAGAACTAAAGTGGTGACGTGCAAACCAAGGGCGATCGCGTGGTGAACGTAGAAGTCTCCAGGTCCAATCGTCAAAAACAAGGAGTTCGTCGTGTTATTGACCGCATCTAACCATCCCGGTAGCCAAACATTAGCATGGTTGGGCCAAGCTGTAGAAGCAATACTATCTGGGTTTGATAACAGCGTATTAAACCCGTATAACGCCTTACCATGAGCTGCTTGGATAAACTGAGCGAACACTGGTTCGATCAGCACTTGCTTTTCTGCCGCACCAAAGGCAACTTCTACATCGTTGTGGACGTATAAGCCTAGAGTGTGGAAACCCAGGAAAAGAGACACCCAAGACAAGTGGGAAATAATCGCTTCTTTGTGACGCAGCATCCGATCTAGGACATTACCCTTGTTTTGTTCTGGATCGTAGTCTCTGATCCAAAAGATACCAGCATGGGAAAATGCCCCTACCATCAAAAACCCAGCAATGTACTGATGATGGGTATACAGTGCTGCTTGAGTCGTGAAGTCCTGCCCGATGAAAGCGTAGGGTGGCATCGAATACATATGCTGTGCTGTCAAAGAACTTGCTACACCCAAAGCAGCTAAAGCAAAAGACAGTTGGAAGTGAAGCGAATTATTGATCGTGTCGTACAATCCTTGGTGCGGTAAGTTGAAAGGACCTTCAACCTTTGCCCCAAAGAAAGATTTGGAGTTCAGCATCTCTTTGATGCTGTGACCGATCCCCCAGTTGGTACGGTACATGTGTCCGGCAATTATGAACAAGACGGCGATCGCCACGTGGTGATGCGCCATATCCGTCAACCATAAAGATTGAGTTTGAGGATGAAAACCGCCCAAAAACGTCAGAATTGCCGTTCCTGCACCTTGAGAACTGTTAAACACATGTTGAGCCGTATCGGGATTCTGGGCGTAAGCGCTCCAATTTCCTGTAAAGAACGCACCCAAACCCGCTGGATGCGGCGGGGTAAACAAGAAGTTATCCCAACCCACATGTTGCCCGCGAGATTCGGGAATTGCAACGTGAATTAAGTGAGCCGCCCAAGCTAGGGAACTGACACCGAACAAACCAGCTAGGTGATGATTCAAACGTGGTTCGGCACTTTTGAACCAACCGAGAGTAGGACGATATCGAGGTTGGAGGTGCAACCAACCAGCAAACAAGAACAAAGCTGCGAGTAAAAGTAAGAAGATCGCACCAACATAAAGTTCGTTGTTCGTCCGCATCCCGATCGTGTACCACCAGTGATAAACACCGGAATAGCAGATATCGACTGGGTTAGTTGCTCCGGCTCTCGTTAAAGCCTCGATCGCGGGTGGACCAAATTGAGCATCCCAAATCGCATGGGCGATCGGACGCACATTTAAAGGGTCTTTAATCCACTGCTCGAAATTGCCTTGCCAAGCGACGTGAAACAAAACCCCCGATGCCCACAGAAAGATAATCGCCAAATGACCGAAGTGAGAAGCAAAAATCTTTTGATAAAGATTCTCCTCCGTCATGCCATCGTGGAGTTCAAAATCGTGAGCAGTCGCCATCGCATACCAAATACGACGGGTCGTAGGGTCTTGAGCAAGGTCTTGGCTAAATTTTGGAAATTTTGTAGCCATATTCTTTGTTTCGGTTCAAATTTATTTGATTGGTAATTGGTAATTGGTAATTGGTAGTTGGTAGTTGTTTGATTTCGACTTTTGATTTTTGTACGGGCGGGTGCGCGCAAATAGGTTGACAACCTTAAGTGAAAATTTTTGGTCAAAACCCGCCCCTACGTCTTCTCATTACCCATTACCCATTACCACTAACCAATTGCCGACATGCGAGCGAGGAAGAATGCCCAGGTTGTCACAATTCCTCCTAAGAGGTAGTGAGCGACACCAACAGCTCGACCGTGGACGATGCTCAAAGCACGCGGCTGAATTGCTGGGGCAACTTTTAATTTGTTGTGCGCCCAAACGATCGATTCGATCAGTTCTTGCCAGTAGCCCCGACCGCTGAACAGGAACATGAGGCTAAAGCCAAAAATGAAGTGTCCGGCTAGGAACATCAGACCGTAGGCAGACAGGGATGAGTTGTAAGACTGAATCACCTGTGCCGATTGCGCCCAGAGGAAATCGCGCAGCCACCCGTTATTGGTAATCGACGAGGTAGCAAAGTTACCTCCGGTCAAGTGCGTGACAATGCCATCTGAATCGACCGTTCCCCAAACATCTGATTGCATCTTCCAACTAAAGTGGAAAACTACCATTGACAGCGAGTTGTACATCCAGAATAGACCCAGGAAGACGTGATCCCAAGCCGATACCTGACACGTACCACCGCGTCCTGGACCATCACAAGGGAAGCGGAAGCCCAAGTTTGCTTTATCTGGAACCAAACGCGAACCACGGGCAAATAGTACGCCCTTAAATAGTACGAGTACCGTGACGTGAATTGTAAAAGCGTGGATGTGGTGGATCAAGAAGTCTGCCGTACCCAGTGCGATCGGCATCATGGCGACTTTACCACCAACTGCAACCATACCACCACCCCAAGCGTAGCTGACGGGTGCGCCGATGCCTGGAGCTGTCGTACCGAGTCCTGAGAGTTCGATTCCCCGCACGCCACCAAAGACATCACCCAAGGGTTGAGCCACCTGCGCCGCTCCCACGGCTGCGGTGTGGATGTGCTGAATCCACTGGGCAAAAATTGGTTGTAGCTGAATTCCCGTATCTGAGAACATATCTTGGGGACGACCGAAAGCTCGCATGGTGTCGTTGTGGCAGTACATAGCAAAGCTATGAAAGCCTAAAAACTGACAAACCCAAGCGAGGTGAGAAATAATGACATCGCGGTGACGGAGGGTTCGATCTAATATGTTGTTGACGTGATGGGCTGGATCGTAGTCCCGTACCATGAAAATAGCTGCGTGGGCTGCGCCACCGACGATACAGAATCCGGCAATCCAGACGTGGTGAGTAAATAGAGACAGGGCAGTAGCGTAATCTGTTGCTAGGTAGGGATAGGGAGGCATAGCATACATGTGGTGCGCCACCAGTAGGCTAGCCGTTCCAAACTGTACTAAGTGGATAGATAGATTAGCGTGCCAAGAAGTCTCGAAGATTTTATCGAGTCCCTCATGACCCACGGGACCGATAAAGTTTAAAAATGGCAGCATGTTGGGAGATTTGGCATCATCCAACATTTCTTTGAAACTGTGACCGATACCCCAGTTAGTGCGGTAGAAGTGTCCGGCAACGATGAACAGCACCGCAAGCGCTAAATGATGGTGAGCGGTATCTGACAACCACAGACCACCCGTGACCGGATTCAGACCACCTTTAAAGGTAAGGAAATCGGCATATTGTCCCCATTGCAGGGTAAAGAAGGGTACTAAACCTTTGGCAAAGCTGGGATATAACTCTGCCATTAAGCTTGTATTCAAAATGAATTCGTGAGGCAGGGGAATATCTTTAATAGCGACCCCAGCATCCAATAGTTTGTTAACGGGCAAAGCAACGTGAATTTGATGCCCTGCCCAACCCAGGCAACCCAAGCCTAGCAATCCTGCTAAGTGGTGGTTCATCATCGCTTCCCAATTTTGAAACCATTCCAATTTGGGAGCGCGTTTGTGATAGTGGAACCAGCCAGCAAAGAGCATTATCGCTGCCATTACCAAACCACCGATCGCGGTACAGTAAAGCTGAAAAGTATTAGTAATGCCAGCAGCCCGCCAGAGTTGAAATAGTCCTGACGTGATTTGAATTCCGTGGAAGCCACCACCAACATCGGCATTTAAAATATCTTGACCGACAAGCGACCAAACTACCTGGGCGCTGGGTTTAACACCAGTTGGATTTGCCATCCAAGCTTCAAAGTTGGAGAATTTCGCGCCGTGAAAGTACATGCCACTCAGCCAGATAAATATAACAGCTAAGTGACCGAAATGGGCAGCGAAAATCTTGCGGGAAATATCTTCTAAATCGCTGGTATGAGTGTCGAAATCGTGAGCATTAGCATGGAGGTTCCAGATCCAAGTAGTCGTTTTGGGACCTCTAGCAAGAGTGCGATCGAAGTGTCCTGGTTTTGCCCATAACTCAGGTGAGGTAGGAACCGGATCGTTATCGACCACAACCCTTACTTTTTGCTCTCGCTCTGGAGTAATTGTCATCAAATTTCTCCTTGGTTATACGAGAAACATAATTTGTCATTGGTCATTGGTCATTGGTCATTCGCGAGAGATAGTTTTGACTTTTGACTTTTGACTTTTGACTTTTCAATCGCTAGTTAATAGAGAAAAAAGCCAGAGTTCGATCGCAAGTTACACCGGATAGCGTGATAACTTACTTTGTTTCTGGCAATGAAAGACTCCGAGGAGTTTAGTTTGTTTGGCTGTTGTCTTAATCTGAGTATTCAAACTCAAGCACTAGCATCTTTATCTTTTTGGAGAATAGGAAAAAAAAATGAAGAACTAATGAAGAAAGGTAGTAGCTTAATAAAAGCTTACATTTTTGCTGTATAGTTTCTGACTATAGGAATCCGGTTTGATTGTTGAAAAAATCTCAGTAACGCACCAAAAACTGAGAGTGATGCGTTACGCTGAAGTTTTTTTGTATACTACTACTCCCTGCTCTCTGCTCCCTTATCCCTATTCGCTCAAAAGTCAAAAAAACTGATGCTATATGATGATGTAAAGATGTGCAAGCACTCTTGAGTCAAAGATCCGCAACGGCGAAAAGAAAATGAGCAAGGCATCCCGAGCGGCTGGAAGTCTTCAACTTTGGTGTTCGGCAACTTTTGCTTTCAGCCAGTTAGCTACGAGTTCTGGTTGTTTTTTCTGGGCAAAAGTTCGTTCTGCATGGTAGCAGACTTTTTCCCGCAGTCGGTAAACTTGTCGCACGTCCAAATTTAATTGATTGGCGATCGCCTGCTGCGATTTACCTTGGAGATAAAGCTGCAACCACTGTACTGCTTCCATCCCTAGTTTTACCTGCAAATAATCGGACAATTCTTGTTTGACAGCATCGTGCATCGCTTTTTGTTCTGCCTCGGTTTCAGCCTCTTGATATGCAACTAAGGCATGGTTATCCAGCCAGCTGAAAGAATTGTCGCTTTCCTCCGTGAAAAATTCGTCTGACACGAGTTGTAATTGCTCGCTGTTAGGTGAGTAAGTGATTCCTCCCCGTGCCGTACGCTGTAAATAGTCAATCGTCCGATAGACTAACAGAGGTCGATCGCGGATCGGACGCATGGAATATTCTTCTATACTGGCGAATAGTAAAGCACTACGGAGTTGGAAATTGTTTGTACACTGGGCAATCCAGGCTACTTGTTGTTGAATGTAGCGATCGCGCAGCAATAATTCCTGCAAGACTTCTTGAATGACATCTACCACAGTGCGGTGGCGATCGCGACTGAGGGCAACTAAAGCGCGAACTTTGTGCCGCAGTACCAATAAACTACTCAAACGACTGATGAGGCGGCGATAAGCTCGTTCTGGTGGTATGCCTAAATAACGCTTTTGCAGAATTCGATAGCGAAATGACAATGCTTGTTGAGTCACGTGTAGTTGAGCTGAAGTCAGGTTGTCAAATCGTTCTAAGTCGTCGCCAAGCAACCACCGAACAATACTGTCTCTATTGGCTACACTGGCTTGCGGGTAGTCTTCAGCTAACTGCGATCGCCATGTCTGTGTTAGTTGTGCCATTGTAATTTTGGACATCATCCGACTACCTCCTATGCTTGCTCCTTGTCATACTGTCGCAATGGTTCTAATTTACGAGCAGCAAAGGTGCGATCGCATCGAATAAATGTCATTTTTCTACCATTACATTTGTCATGGCAAGAGAGTGGCTAGTGGTTAGTGGCTAGTGGCTGGACTCAATTCTCGTCACTAGCCACCAGCCACTAGTCACTGATAACTGTCCCTACTCTTTCAACCAGGAGAGAAATGCATTGGCAATAATTGCGGCTTGGGTGCGATCGCGTAAATCCAAGCGTGTCAAAATTCGAGAAATATGATTTCTGACTGTCCCTTCAGAAAGAAAAAGCGTCTGAGCGATTTCTCGATTGCTAGCACCTGCGGCGATTTGGCGTAACACCTGTCGTTCGCGTTGCGTTAGTTCTGTAAATCCTGGTGGCGGTTCTTCTGGGGATGGAGTTGGTGCTGGAGAGGGTGTAGTGGGAGCAATTTTTTCGATAATGCCAGGACCAAATTGAGTATATCCTTTATGAACGCTGCGGATGGCTTCTGCTAGTTCCTCCGCAGGAGTGTCTTTCAATAAATATCCCTTTGCACCAAAGCGTAGAGCTTCCGATACATAATTGGCATCGTCAAATGTAGTTAGAACTAAAACTTTAATATTGGTAAATTCCTGGCACATTTGTTGAGTTGCCGTCACGCCATCCATAACTGGCATCCGAATATCCATGAGGACAATATCTGGTGGATCGGATTGGGCGTATAGCGATCTGACTGCGTCAATCGCTTGCTGTCCGTTACTAGCTTCTCCCACTACTTGCAAGTCAGGTTTAATTTCCAGCAAGGTTTTCAAGCCGCGTCGGACGATTTCTTGATCTTCAACTAGTAGCACCCGGATCATTTTAATTGGTAATTGGTAATTGGTAATTGGTAGTTGGTAATTGGTATTTATACTATTCACCACGCACCAGACACTACTCTCGATCTCTACTCCCGACTCCGGTACGGGCGGGTTTATCCGCAGAACTCTTTGTTTTACTAAAAGTATGCTCTAAAAACCCGCCTCTACACGACTCCCTCATTTCTAGGAAATCTGGCTGTAATTCTACATCCTTTGCCAGGTGCGCTGGTAATTTCTAACTGTCCTCCAACCGCTAGCACTCGTTCGCGCATTCCCTGCAATCCAAAGCCATTCTGGTTTTCATCTGTACAAAAGCCGCCACCATTATCTTGTAGCTTCAGTGATAGCTCGGTGGGCGTGGTTTGAATTTGTAACTGAACAGATGTAGCTCTTGCATGTTTGCAGATATTTGTCAATCCTTCTTGCACAATTCGATATACCACAGTATTTACTGAGTTAGAAAAGGGAAGGGAGAGATCGAGCTGACACTCAGGGGCAATGCCTGTTGTGTGATGAAATTCTGCGATTAAGGCAGCGATCGCCCGATCTAATAATTGACCTTGCAGCGGATCTGACCGAATATCTGTTACCGAACGGCGCACGGCATTTAATGCCTCAGTGCCTAGTTTTTTTGCTTCGCCCAGAAACTCAAAAGCGCGATCGGGTGCTGTTTGCCAAAGCGTTAGCGCGGTTTCCATTTGAATGTTGAGTCCGACTAAAATATGTCCCAGAGAGTCGTGAATGTCACGGGCGATGCGATGGCGTTCTTCTATTGCAGTCATTGCTTCGATCCGCTGGTTTAACATCCGTTCCTGTTCCAAGGCGCGGCGGAGATCGGCTTCTGCTTGCTGCAAGCGATCGTTTTGGGTTTGTAATGCTACTTGCATCCGACGTAAAGATAGCTGCGTTTCAATGCGGGCGAAGACTTCCTCTTCTTGAAATGGTTTGGTGATGTAATCGACTCCACCAAATGTAAAGGCTTTGACTTTATCCAAAACTTCGTTTAACGCACTGATAAAAATGATGGGAATATTTTGAGTCAGATGATTTGCTTTGAGGCGCTGACAAACTTCATACCCGTTCATTTCAGGCATATTAATATCTAATAAGATCAAGTCTGGGGGCTGTGCCTGCGCTCCCATTAAAGCCGCCGATCCGCTCATCACTGCGCGTATTTCATAACCGCGATCGCTCAACATGGCAGATAATAACCGTAGGTTATCCGGCTTGTCATCGACGATCAGAATATCTCCATTTTTCTTATTCTGCATAAAAATAATCGACTCGTCTGATAATTATATAGCGGGTCTAAACAGCGAAGTAAAATTTCTATCAGGACTGTCAATGGTTAACGATCGATGGTCAGCCACTATTAACTATTAATAGCCTTGACAAAATGTTCGCAAATCAAATAGAAACGCTATATAGCAGTTCTAAATGATTTGTAAAGCGGGCTTCTAGCCTGCGGCAAGCTAGAAGCCCGCCCCACGTTCATGAATCAAATAGAAACGCTATATAACAAAAACCTCTTATTAATGACTAAGCAAGTTCTTCGCAGGATATATCTCGTTGCATTGGTATTTTTGGCAACATTGGTAGCCATTTGGTGGCAACGCATCCAAACGCCCCAACCAATGAGAGAAGCTGTGTTTGAACGCATAGAAACCGTACAAGTCGATGAACCGATTCAACCAATTCCACTCCAGATTTCCTTGGATCGAGGTAAGGTGGCGTTGGGCGAGCAACTGTTTCACGAGCCGCGACTCTCCTCAGATAATAAAATTTCTTGCCTCAGTTGTCACGCTCTCAATCGCGGGGGGGCAGATAACAAGGCTTTTTCAATTGGCGTGAATGGTAAAGTAGGTAACATTAATGCTCCAACTGTATATAATTCAGCATTTAATGCTTACTTGAATTGGAATGGTAAATTTGCCACGTTGGAAGACTTCACCACAGCCGTGATTCAAAATCCAACAGCAATGGGAATTGAATGGCAAGTTTTGCTGCCAAAGTTGCAACGGGTTCCAGACTATGTACGGGCGTTTAACCAAAATTATCCTGATGGTTTGACAGCCACAAATGTTGTAGATGCGATCGCCACTTATTTGCGATCGCTATACACTCCCAATTCGCGCTTCGATCGCTACTTACGCGGCGATAAATCTGCGATTAATGCTACAGAAAAAGAAGGCTATCGACTATTCCAAGCTTACGGTTGCGTTAGTTGCCATCAAGGAATGAATGTGGGAGGCAATTTGTTTCAAAAGTTTGGCATTATGGGCGACTATTTTCGCGATCGCGGTAAGATTACGAAAGTAGATTTAGGGCGCTATAACGTCACTCAAAATGAGGCGGATATGTTTGTCTTTCGCGTCCCTAGCCTCCGCAATGTTGCCTTAACAGCACCCTATTTTCACGATGGTTCCGCTCGGACGTTAGAACAAGCAATTAATATCATGGCAAAGTATCAACTAGGGCGATCGCTTTCTGCTAAAGATACCCAGTTAATCGTTCAGTTCCTCCGCACTCTCACGGGAGAGCATTCTGAATTAAAATCTGGCGATCGGTAATTGGTAATTGATATGCGTCCACTGCGTTTGAAAAAATTCACTTCTGCCCTGAGTGACTATTTGCTGCCAACGGGTGCAGTCATCTTATTTTTACTGCTGTGGATGAAGTCACAAGCGATCGAGCCCAATCGACACAATCGCTACATTAGCAATTTACTACGAATTCAAGAACTCGATGCGCGGATAAATCAAAATGTCTTGCAAGCACGGTTGGGATTGCTGCCGTACTACGATCCAATCGTACATGAATTGGCAAAACTAAAACGAATTCAAGCAGATCTACAACAAATTCCGGCGTTTATTGATGCAGGCGAACGACAGTCAATCGATCGCGCTATTGAACTACATATTCAACTCTATCAGGACAAGGAAAGCCAGATCGAACAGTTTAAGTCTCAAATAGCTATTTTGCGTAATTCCGAATCATATTTTCCTGTTTCTGTCAATAGTTTGCTCCAGAATCAGACGATCGATCCAACTTTAGCAGATCTTCTGAATAAATTATTGCAGGACGTACTATTATTCAACCTCACCACCAGCCAAGAATTAAAACCAGAGATTGAAGATACAATTTCTCAAATTCTTGCTGTATCTCGCCCTACGGCTCAACGTGCGGATGTAAAACGAGCGATCGCCCATGCCCGAATCATCTTAGCGCGCCGTCCCCAAGGAGATCGCTTAGTAAATAACATATTGTCGCTACCGACTGGCGATCGCGGTGAAGACATTGCCCAAACTTACTACAACGCCTATCAACAAGCACTCGATACGGCAAGTCTGAATCGACTGGCACTTTATCTACTCTCTACATTACTAGTCATTGGAATTGCCACTTCAATTATTTGGAAACTCCGCACCTCTGCGATCGCCGTACAACAAAGCGAAGTAAAATTACGGGCAATTTTTGAGAACTCCCTGTTCGGCATTTTTCGCGTGCGGCTGGAAGATGGCTTAATTTTAGCCGCTAACCAGAGATTTGCGAACATGTTAGGACATAAATCGGCAGCAGAGATCGTCGGACATAAGCGCACTATCGATTTTTACGTCGATCCTAGCCAACGTCAGCAAATGCTCGAAATCGTGCAACAGCAAGGCGAAATTAATAACTTCGAGCAGCAATTTCGCTGCCAAGACGGGACGACATTCTGGGGGTTATTTTCGGCACGGTTAAACGTTGCAGAAGGATGTTTGGAAGGTGCGATCGCCGATATTAGCGATCGCAAAGCTGCTGAAGCCGCCCTAGCGCAGGCAAAAGAAGCCGCAGAAGTCGCAAATCATGCCAAAACTAAGTTTCTTTCTCACATGAGTCACGAATTACGCACTCCCTTAAGCGTAATTTTAGGCTTTACGCAACTCCTGACTCGCAGCAACCAACTCGATCCCAAACAACAGGAATATCTCGATACAATTAGCCGCAGTGGGGAACACCTCCTCGCCTTAATTAACGACGTATTGGAAATGTCCAAAATTGAAGCAGACAGAATTACGCTCAACGAGCAAGATTTCAACCTGCATCATTTACTGGATGGACTGCAACAAATGTTTCAATTGAGAGCCACATCCAAAGGGTTAGAATTTATCGTCGAGCGATCGCCCGATCTACCCGAATGCATTCGCACCGACGAAAGTAAACTGCGTCAGGTTTTAGTCAATCTAATTGGCAATGCGATTAAATTTACTCAGGCTGGAAGTGTAACTCTGCGCGTTAGTTTGGGAAGTCGGGAGTCGGGAGTCGGGAGCAGGGAAGAAGGACAAGGGGGACAAGGGGGACAAGGGGGACAAGGGGGACCCCACGACCGAAGGGAGTGGAGATTAGGGGGCGAAGGGGGACAAGGGGGACAAGGGGGACAAGGAAGCAATTCTAGTCACCAGCCACTAGCCACTAGCCACTCATTCTCACTACTCACTTTTTCAGTCACAGACACTGGAGTCGGAATCGCTCCAGCAGAAGTCGATCGCCTTTTCGATCCGTTCGTGCAAGCGGAAGCGGGTATTAGTTCTCAGGAGGGAACGGGGTTGGGATTGCCGATTAGTCGCAAATTCGTGCAATTGATGGGTGGAAATATTACGGTGGAAAGCCGTTTGGGTGAGGGAAGTTGCTTTGAGTTTTATATTCAAGCAGAGAATACCGCAGCCGATGTCATTCCATCACCAACAACCTCCAGACAAGTTATCGGGTTAGCTGCGGGACAGCCTGCATATCGAATTTTGATTGTGGAGGATAAGCCCAGCAATCGACAGTTGTTGTTAGAACTACTCCAACCTGTAGGGTTTGACGTGCGAGAAGCAGAGAATGGACGAGAGGCGATCGCAATTTGGCAAAGTTGGCAACCGCACCTAATCTGGATGGATCTGCGAATGCCTGTCATGGATGGATACGCAGCCACCAAACAAATTAAATCAGCCCCAGATGCTCCCATTATCATTGTCTTAACTGGTAGTGCTTTTGAGGAAGAACGCCAAATTGCCGTTGCTACTGGCTGCGATGACTTTATCCGCAAGCCTTTCCGTGCCGAAGTCCTATTTGAGAAAATGACTGAATATCTTGGCGTGCAGTATATTTACAAGGAGGAAGAAGGGAGAAAAGCGATCGATTCAACCCGCAATCTTCATGCTTCATCCTTACAAGTCATGCCTGTTGAATGGATCGAACAATTGCGCCAAGCGGCGATTTGCGTTAATGCTAAGTTATTACATCAATTAATCGCCCAAATTCCTCCATCACACGCATCTTTAGCCCAGTCGATCGCGCATTTAGTCGATAATTTCCAGTTTGAAGAAATTGTAAATTTGACGAGTGCTTTCTGTCACTAGTTCCAGTTCAGCGCGATCGCGACTTGGTTAGCCAAAGCTAATAAATCGAATGGCTTGGCGATCGCCACAATTACACCTAAATCAAGCGATTGTGGTAACTGATAAGAGTGTATGGTATTGGTTAATAAAATCACGGGAATATGCTGAGTCACGGGATTTTGCTGTAATTGTTGTAAGATTGTTGACCAGTCGCGATCGGGTGTGAGATCTGCTGCAACTTCTACTGAGCGATCGCTATACTTGGTAGTGCAGGCATCTAAGTCTAATAAAATCGCATCGACTTGTCTTGTCTGGGCTAAGACAATAATTTCGCAACGTGAATCAGCAACCAAAACTTCCCAGCCAGCAGCGATTTCTAAACAAATCTGAGCTAGTTCTCGAATCGCATTCTCATTCTCAATCAGTAAAACACGGCGAGATGCACGATTAACCACAATTATCAGTTATCAGTTATCAGTTACCGTAGGGGCGGGTATGAAGCGAAGATTTAATTGCTGTAGGCAGAGATCTTTTGCTAAACCCGTGCGTACAAAAGTCAGCGATTGGGGAACAGGAAACGGAAAGTCAAAAGTTATGATTTCCGACTTCCAACTTCTAACTGCCAACCTCTGCTATATCTTGTAGCGTAGGTAAAAAATATGAATAATTCATGAAGGATGTAAACAGTCAATAATATACACGCAAAAAGATATAGTTATAAGACTCTATAAACTACGTAATTCAACTCATGGAAAACAATATGAATAATTATTTATTTAAGTACCAAATTGTTTCATGACTTAGCAGCAATCAAAACTTGCTCGATTTGATTAGCCAAGGTAAAAGGATCGTAAGGCTTAGTAATTACCGCCGCTACCTGAATTTGTGTAAACTGTCTCTGTTCCGCAGGTTGAGCTTTAGCGGTGAGTAAAATGACAGGAATATTTTGCGTCAAAGGATGAGCTTGCAACTTTTGGAATGTAGTTAATCCATCCATATCCGGCATCATCACATCTAACAGAATCGCGTCAGGCTGTTCGGATGCAGCTGTCACCAATCCCTCTGCACCAGAGCTAGCTGTCAGCACTTCCCATTCCCCTGATATCTCCAGACAAATTTGAGTCGCTTCCCGAATATCCTGCTCGTCATCAATAATTAAAATGCGTTTCATGGTCATTAGTCATTGGTTATTTATTATTAGTTGATGGTTGATGGTCGCGATTTCCGACTTTGGTACGGGCGGGTTTGACCGCAGAATTGTTTGTTTTAGTAAAAGTTGGCTCAAAAAACCCGCCCGTACAATAACTGACAACTGATAACTGTTCACTGGTCAC
Source organism: Chroococcidiopsis cubana SAG 39.79 (assembly GCF_003991895.1). NCBI lineage: Bacteria > Bacillati > Cyanobacteriota > Cyanophyceae > Chroococcidiopsidales > Chroococcidiopsidaceae > Chroococcidiopsis > Chroococcidiopsis cubana. The sequence goes on along the minus strand of NZ_RSCK01000006.1, from coordinate 55,905 downwards.
TGGTCACCGGTCACTGTTTTCTGCTAAGGGTAGGGTGAAGGAAAAAGTACTGCCTGTCCCTAAAACACTTTCGACCCAGATTTGTCCTCCGTGTTGCTGTACGATGCTGCGGCAAATTGCTAGTCCTAAGCCAGTCCCGCCTTGATGACCGGAGTTAGAAGCATCGACTTGCTGAAAGCGTTCAAAAATTGATTCGAGTTTATCAGATGGAATACCGCGTCCGGTGTCTTTAACTTGGAATGTGATGTTGGTTGACAATTGGTAATTGGTAATTGGTAGTTGGTAGTTGGTAGTTGGTAGTTGATGGTTGGTTATTGCTGCTAGTCTCCTAGTCTCCTCTGCTCCTCTGCCCCTCTGCTCCTCTGCTTCCTTGTCCCCCTTGTCTCCCTTGTCCTCCTTGTCCCCTTCTCTTTCTTCCCGACTCCCGACTCCCGACTCCCGACTCCCCAGTTCGGCACTCAGCCACACTGTAGATCCTGGGGAGGAAAATTTAATCGCATTGCTGAGTAGGTTAGTTAGTGTTTGTACGATTCGGTCTGGATCTACCCACAACTTTGCTGATACTGGTGTGACGCACAGATTAATTTCTGCTTTCTCAGCCATTGCTTGCATAACCTCTGCCGATTGGACGATCAACTCAGCTGCATCGCAAAGCTGTTTGTGCATGATAACTTTGCCAGAATTGATCCGTTCGATGTCAAGGATGTCGCTAATGAGCCGGACTAAACGGTTGGTATTGTCAAACGCAATTTCTAACATCCGCTGCCGTTTGGCTGGTTGAGTCTCCAGAAAACCCCGCGCTAGCAAACCCAAAGCAGTACGAATTGAAGTGAGAGGAGTTCGGAGTTCGTGGCTGACAACTGAGACAAACTCATCTTTCATCCGCTCGACAATTTGGCGCTCGGTAATGTCTTTAAATATGACAACTGCACCGACAATCTTTCCCTGTTCTCGAATTGGAGTGCTAACGTATTCAACTGGAAATTTTGACCCGTCGCGACGATAAAAAATATCGTTGGTTATGTATTGTACTGCTCCAGTTTGGAGGGTAGCGTAAATCGGGCTGTCTTCCCAAGTGTAAGGCGTGCCGTCCGGTTGGGAGTGGTTGAGGATGGCATGGATAAATTTAGCATTGGAGCGATCGCGCGTTTCTGGTAAAAAGTAGCTGGCATGAATTTCTAAATCGCGATCGCAATTAGATCCAATTAGCTCTCTAACTCGGTATCCCAACATTCTCGCGGCAGCGGGATTAACAAAGGTAATTTTGCCTTGAGCGTTTAAACCGTAAATTCCTTCGCCTGCCGAGTTGAGAATTAATTCATTTTGGCGGCTGAGGCGTTCTAAGGAAGCTTGCGCCTGTTCGCGCACGCTAATTTCTCTGAGTAAATCGATATTAGCCCGTTGTAGTTCTGCGGTTCGCTCCTCGACTCGTTGCTCTAATTGGGCATTTAAAGCACAAATTTTAATCTCTGCTTGCCTGCGCTCTTGAATGTCGCGAGATAAATCGGCGTTGAGGGCATGAACTTGCAAATACAGTTCGTATTGTTGAATTGCCAGAGCGAAATGGCTACCTAGAGCTTGCACTAGTTCTATTTCCGCACTCGTCCAGGCTTGCGCTTGCCCTTGTTTTAATTCTCGCCAAGTTTCAAAAGATTGAATCGGGCGTAAGTGGCGCGGATCGTCCCGGTCGGGTCGTCGCGCCCATAGGGTTTCAATCTCAATTTCTCGCCGAAATACGCTCAAATAACCTAAAATTTGCTGTCGGTACTGCAAGCGCACGATTAACAAACCGCGAATTCGCACCGGAAACCATGCCAGCGCCAATTCTGGAGGAATTTCTAGACCGTGCCAATCGGCGATCGCCCAAGTACAGCGATCGTCATCCACAGTTGTTTGTGCGTCTAGCCACGATCGCCAACTCGAATATTCTTCCAGATACAACTGGCACCCCGCTTCAGATCGCCAAATCGGTTGTTCGCCACAAGTCAACAACTGCGCTGCGGTTCCTGGTCTTTGGGGACTAATATAAACTCTGCCACCCGTTCCCCCCAGCGCCGAGACAGTTAGCTCTAACGCTTGCTGTAACTGCATCTCGGTCATGGAATGCAATAATTTAGCCACGCGGTTAATCGTGGCTTCTTGTTGGGCTTGGATGCGAGTTTGTTCGAGCAAGGTACTTTGGGCGATCGCAATTGATAATTGATCTGCTACCAACTGCACCACCTGCAACTCTCGGTCTGTAACTTGTCGCGGTAAACTGTGATGGGATACTAACAACCCCCACAGGCGATCGCGATGTAAGATCGGCACGACTAGAGAAGACTGCACCCCCATCGAAGTGAGATACTCCACATGGCAAGGATCGACAGGGCGAAATCGAATGTCAATTTCTGGAAGCGATACTCCGGTAACCGGACAATCCAATGAACTTGAGCCAATTTCCTGTGCTGCCACATCAACAATCGAACGCTGACGCGCCTTCAAAAACAACTCTCGCGCCAGGGGCGGAATATCTTCGGCAGGAAAGTGTTGTCCCAGTAAAGATGGTAAACGTTCTTCCTGCACCGATTCTGCTACGACTTCGCCACTACCATCTAAATCGAACCGATAAACCATCACGCGATCGGTTCCCAAAAAGGCACGCACTTCGGCAACAGTTCCTGAAAGAATCGCAGGCAACTCCAAAGATTGACGAATGCGATTCATCATCCGATGTAGCAACACTTCCAGCGAAGCGATCTGTTCTTCGCTCGCTCCACAAGTAGAATTTGACAGGGAACGATTTGTTTGCATTTGACTACTGTTATCAGTTATTAGTGGAACCAGTGACTGGTGGCTAGTGGCTAGATAAAATAGCTTCCTTGTCCTCCTTGTCCTCCTTGTCTCCTTGTCCCCGACTCCCGACTCCCGACTCCCTACTGAATACTCTGCATCAATCGCATTTGCCCCAAGCGATTAAAGATTTGAGTTACGAGTTCCGTACCTAAAACCGACTTGCTCAAACAATCGTTTGCACCTGCGGTAAAGACTTGTTGTATGGTGCGATCGTCAGTGTGAGCTGTAAGAAAGAGGACGGGTAGTTTATGCCAACGTGGTTCGTTACGCACGATTTGACACAGATCGATGCCGTTAAACTGAGGCATTTCTACATCAAGCACAAGCATATCGGGGGCAAATTCTTCTAAAATTGCCCAAAAACGCGATGGTTCTTCCAACGTGTTGAGCTGAATGCCCCAAGGTTCTAATAACGCTTGCATTAGCGTCAGAATCTCTGGATCGTCATCCACAACTAGAATTTTGGTGGGATGAGAGCGAGTTTGTTGCAATCTCGTAACTGCTGCTAGCACCTCCTCTGGGTTGAAGGGTTGTCGTAAAAAAGCGTGAACGCCCAAACGAGACAGCTCGATTCGATCGCTTAATCGATCGCCTCTGGTACACAGTAAGACTGGAATTGGTGGAGTACGGTTTGTCAGTTCGGCAAGAATGGCTAAATCTGCGGCGGTGGTATTGGCAAGGGAAAGATTGAGTATGACTACATCGGCTGGAGATAGGCGATTGAACTTTTCTAAATGGGCGATTGCTGCTTTTGCTGCCGAGATATTCGGCGCAATTTTTACTCCAATCCCTGCGGTTGCAGCCAACTTGACGATTTGCTCTGCTAGTCCGGCATCACCATCAATTGCTAGCATGACGATCGATTGCTGGCGCGGTAAGGGGCGATCGAGTTGGCTCAGGCTAGGTCGTTGAATTTCTCGTTTCAATGCCATCACCATTTCATATAAGTGCAGTGCCTCACTACGGTCTAAAATTACGTCTGCTTGCCAGATATCCTCGATATGTTTTGCCAACCGCGAACCTTTGGCAAACCCAAAAATACCCAACGCTCCTACTAACTTGTGTGCTGCTTGTCGCGCTTTTTCGCGCAATTCTTCTGTGAGTTTGTTGTCTAGTAAGGATATGGTTGCTTGCTCTAACACGGCAACGCGATCGCTACTTTGATATTTGATTTTTTCCCAGACTTCTGCCAAGGCTGCTTTTGTCTGCTGCTGGATCGAGTCCTGACTTTGAGGTAAAGACGCGCCGCGCAGTTTTGTTTTTTTAGTTGTCGGTGCGGGTTGTTTCAGGCGATAACCCAGACCGTATACTGTTTCTATTAAATCGGCAGGTGCGCCGACTTGTTTCAATTTCTGTCGCAAACCCTTAATATGAGCCGTCACCGTGTCTTCTTTAGGGGCTTCTGGAACTGCCCAAACTCGATCTAAAATCTCACCACGGCTTAAGACGAGCTGAGGATGGCGCAGGAAAAGCTCTAGCAGACGATATTCGTTCGGTGTCAAATGCAAGACGCGATCGCCATATGTTACTTCACACGTCCCGCATTGCAGCCGCAAGTCTCCCCACTCTAAAGCTTGTAGGATTGGTTTACTTTGTCGTCGCAAAAGTACGCGAATTCGAGCCAGTAATTCTGGCATATCGAAAGGTTTGACGAGATAATCATCTGCGCCTGCATCTAATCCCATCACTTTGCGATCGCTAGAGTCTTGCGCCGTAATTAATAGCACGGGGGTTTGATATTTGCGATCGCGCAATCGTTGGCAAAGTTTAATACCATCAAGCTTAGGCAGGATCACATCTAGCAAAATTAAGTCATAGGTGAAGGTTTGAATGAGATCCCACCCAGTCTGACCATCAGTTGCAGTATCGACGACATAGTTTTGCTGCTGAAGCACATTTTTTAAAGCCTTAGCAACACATTCATCGTCTTCTATGAGTAAAATTCTCATTTTGTATCACCTATTAAATAAGTGAGTTGGTAATTGGTAATTGGTAGTTGGTAATTGGTAGTTGGTCAGTGAGAGATGCGTGTTACGACTTACGACTTCTGCCTCTTCCCTATCTTCACAAGTAAGTCGATCGATCAAACCGGATTCCTATAGCTAGCCAAGAATTACTAGCAGTCAATACTTCTTACGAAATATCCAAATTTCTCAGCCAGCAGTTGCAAAGCGAGAGGTATGTTGCTTTTATTACATTTTAATCTGCTATCAGGTCTCGAATTACTAGAAAGCTTCTAGCTAGAATGGTTGCTCAAGCTATATCCTAGAATCTTGGCTATTAAGATGCTAAGTGCGAATGCCTCCGTGTCAATACATTTTTTGAGTAGTTTTTTTTACCAGTGGATATAAGTAGACGATGTTTCTTATTTGACAAATATTATTCACAAATCTCTAATTTTAGTCTGCTTATAGCAAGTAAAATTAATTTTTCTTAATCTATTTTCAACTTTTAGTGAGCCAATGCTCATCGAGGAACAAAAGACTTTTTGGGAGTTGCTGCTAACAAGCACATTGAGCTGCAAGCATCTGATAGTAAGGGCGATCGCAACTTCAAGGCAAGCGATCGCGCAAGCGTTTTCTCGGTAAAATTATTACTTTTTGTAAACAAATTTCATTTCTTCATTGGTTCTTCAGGTTTTTTCCCTATTCTCAAACACAATCAACGTCCAACAAGTTTTGTTGCTCCTACTTTGATTGCTTTGATTCGACTATCAAAAGTCAACCCATCGCATCAGGATTAAAACACTGTTGCGGTGGGGAATTTCTCGCCCTTTATTAAACATCTATTCTCATGGTGTCAAAGACAGACAGTGCGATCGCGACTCCAACTCGTGGCGATCCTACTGAACAGATCCCAGTCACTAATGAATTAAAAAAACGCCAAAGCACTAGTATTTGGGATCGCTTTTGTAATTGGGTGACTAGTACTGAAAATCGGCTATATATCGGCTGGTTTGGAGTACTAATGATTCCCTGTATGCTGACAGCAGCCAGCGTGTTTATCGTTGCCATTATTGCCGCACCAGCAGTAGATATGGACGGTATGAGTTCGCCGATTACTGGCTCTCTACTAGACGGCAATAACATTATTACGGCTGCTGTCGTACCAACATCAGCGGCGATCGGACTGCATTTTTATCCACTTTGGGAAGCAGCCTCTTTAGATGAGTGGCTCTACAACGGTGGACCTTATCAACTGATCGTGCTGCATTTCTTGATCGGCATTATTTGCTATCAAGATCGCGAATGGGAATTGAGCTATCGCTTGGGAATGCGACCTTGGATTTCTTTAGCATTTACTGCACCCGTTGCGGCTTCAATTTCGGTCTTTTTAGTCTATCCAGTCGGACAAGGTAGCTTCTCAGCAGGAATGCCACTGGGAATTTCTGGAACTTTCAACTTCATGTTGCGGTTTCAAGCAGACCATAACATTCTCATGAGTCCTTTTCACGTCTTGGGAGTCATCGGAGTTTTGGGTGGTGCTTTCTTATGCGCTATGCACGGTTCCCTAGTGACTTCTACCTTGATCCGTATGGATGGCGATCGCAGCGACGAATTGAGCGAATCGACCAATGCCGGATACAAGCTCGGTCAAAAGCGCCCGACCTACAGTTTTAGGGCAGCTCAACTGTACTTGTGGCGGTTAATTTGGCGGGGAACTAGCTTTCCCAACTCGCGCCGATTGCATTTTTTCCTAGCAGCTTTTCCAGTAGCAGGAATCTGGTCTGCGGCTTTGGGGGTTGACATTGCAGCATTCAACTTTGAAAAGTTGAACTTCGAGCCAACCCACATTGAGAGCCAAGGCAGAACAGTAAATACATGGGCAGACGCGATCGACTGGGCAAATCTAGGCATAGATATGGCACGCGATCGCCAGTTACACCAATTCCCCAGTGACTTGATGGCAGTGAGTAATGAGTAGTGAGTGGCTAGTGACTCGTGACTGGTGACTAGAAAAGACTCTAGCTACTAGCTGTAATGACACACAAGATGAGTTCAAGATTATGCTTGCCAAATAGCTTTTAGGCAGGAAATGATTTTCGGCTAACGCCTTGTGCCAGTACAACTAGCCACCAGCCACTAGCCACCAGCCACTGGTTCCACTGATAACTGACAACTAATAACTGACATATGACTACAGTTTTACAGCGTCAATTAAACCGCGTCCCTGCGTGGGAAAGGTTCTGTAATTGGGTGACTAGCACAGAAAATCGGTTATATATCGGCTGGTTTGGCGTGCTGATGATTCCCCTTTTAGGAGTCTCCATTTGCGTCTTTACCATTGCTTTTATCGCAGCACCACCTGTAGATATTGATGGTATCCGCGAACCCGTATCAGGTTCCTTACTCTACGGCAATAACATCATTACTGGAGCCGTAGTGCCGATGTCTAATGCCATTGGCTTGCACTTTTACCCTATTTGGGAAGCAGCATCGATGGATGAGTGGCTTTACAACGGTGGACCCTATCAGATGATAGGTTTTCACTACATCCCAGCTCTGTGTTGTTATGCAGGGCGCGAGTGGGAGTTGTCCTATCGTTTGGGGATGCGTCCTTGGATTGCAGTTGCCTATACCGCTCCCGTTGCTGCCACCTCATCAGTGTTCTTGGTTTATCCCATCGGACAAGGTAGCTTCTCTGATGGTCTGCCAATGGGCATCAGCGGTACTTTCAATTTCATGTTTGTCTTCCAAGCCGAACACAATATTCTGATGCATCCCTTCCATATGTTGGGAGTTGCAGGAGTGCTGGGAGGTTCGTTGTTCTGCGCCATGCATGGATCGTTGGTGACATCCAGCTTAATTCGCGAAACCAGCGACAACGAATCGCAGAACTACGGCTACAAATTCGGACAAGAATCAGAGACATACAACATTGTCGCCGCCCACGGTTATTTCGGTCGTCTGATTTTCCAGTATGCCAGCTTCAACAATAGTCGTTCGTTGCACTTCTTTTTAGCAGCTTGGCCCGTGGTCTGTATTTGGGCTACGGCGCTGGGTATCAGTACGATGGCATTTAATCTTAACGGGTTTAATTTCAATAACTCAGTTCTCGACTCGCAAGGTCGCGTGTTACCAACTTGGGCTGATGTATTAAATCGGGCAAATCTAGGATTTGAAGTCATGCACGAACGCAATGCTCATAACTTCCCCTTAGATCTTGCTTGTGGCGATGCCGTTCCAGTAGCGTTCAAAGCGCCAGCAATCGCTGAAGTTACACCACAGGCGATCGCCAGTTAAGCACTCATTTAGCTATCCTCTGGCTATTTATTGGCAAGTCTTTTGACTTTCCGATTGGCTTGCCAATTTTACTCAAACCAACTTGACAAAATGACTTAGCAATTTTTAGGAGAAAACAATGAGCATTGTTACCGAATTAATTCTGAATGCCGATAGTGAATCTCGCTATCCCGCACCAAAAGAAATTCAGGTCTATCAAAATTTTGTTAAAACAGGCGAACAGAGAATTCGGATCGCCAAAATATTAGCAGAAAACGAGCAAAGAATCGTTCAAAATGGTAGCGCGAGATTTTGGGAGCGGGTTCCCAATACTCCTAGCAATAGCGGCAACGAACGTAAAACCGCTTCTTGCCAGCGCGATCAAGGTTGGTATATTCGTCTGATCGCCTATTCCGTATTAGCAGGTAGCGAAAAGCCTCTAGAAGAAATCGGCACGATTGGCATCAAAGAGATGTATAACAACCTCGAAATTCCGCTCAGAAACATAGTTGAATGTATGCGCTGTTTGAAAGAAGAAGCACTATCGCTTATGAGCGAAGAAGATGCTTTAGAAGTATCAGCATATTTTGACTACGTGATGCGATCGCTTTCTTAAAGTGATTAGTGTCTTGTGGCTAGTGGCTAGTGAAAAAAATTGAATCTAGCTACTAGCCACTAATGACCAGCCACTTACTAATTACCAATAACCAAATTTAGGAGATAAACCAATGCAAGACGCAATTACTGCTTTAATTAATTCCTCTGACGTTCAAGGCAGATATCTAGATCCGAGTTCTTTGGATAAGTTGCAAAACTACTTTCAAAGTGGCGATATGCGGGCAAAAACTGCGATCGCAGTCAGTGCAAATGCTAAAAACATTGTCACCAAAACAGTAGCAAAATCTTTGCTTTATACAGATATCACTGCTCCTGGTGGCAATATGTATACTTGTCGTCGCTATGCTGCTTGCGTGCGCGATTTAGATTACTTTTTGCGCTACGCTACCTACGCAATGTTAGCAGGAGATACTTCAATTTTAGACGAGCGCATTCTTAACGGTTTAAGAGAAACTTATAACTCTTTAGGCGTGCCAATTGGGGCAACAATTCGCTCCGTACAAGCCATGAAAGAAGTTGTCACTAGTTTAGTTGGTGCTGATGCAGGCAGAGAAATGGGTGTTTATTTCGATCATATTGCTGCTGGTTTGAGTTAATTAGTGATTAGTGACTAGTGGCTAGTGAATAGAAAAGATTTCAGCCACTAGTCACCAGCCACTTATCAATTACCAATTACCCATTACCCATTACCCATTACCAATGAGTATCATCACCAAAGCAATTGCTAGCGCCGATCGCGAAGCTCGTTATTTAAGTCCTGGGGAGTTGCGAACAATTCGCGACTTCTATAATGGCGGGGAAAACCGTTTGCGAATCGCTACAACTCTAATTGAAAACAGAAAAGAAATTGTTGAAAGAGGTAGTTTGAAGTTTTGGGAATGCTGTCCCGACACGCCAAGTAATAGCGGTAATAGAACTTATCGGGCATCTTGTTTGCGCGATCAAGATTGGTATATCCGCCTAATTGCTTATACAGTTATTGTGGGAGATGTTGAACCTCTAAAAGACATTGGAATTGTAGGTGTAAAAGAAATGTACGAATCCCTAGAAATTCCTTTAAGAAATTGGGTGGAATGCATTCGTTGTCTAAAAGAAGTGACTTTAGACCTTTTAAGTCGGGAAGATGCTGCTGAAGTCACACCGTATTTTGATTGTTTAATTCAGGGAATGACTCCATAATTCGGAATTCGGAATTCGGAATTCGGAATTGATTAAGATAACCACCAATTACCAATTACCAATTTCCTTTTTAACAATGAGTGTAAAAGCAAGTGGTGGAAGTCCGGTAACTCAACCGCAACGATATCATACTGTCCCAGTTGCAGTGATTTCTCATGCGGTACAACAAGACCGTTGTTTAAAAAATACCGAACTACAAGAACTCGCTGATTTTTTCAGTTCGGGCGTGAAATTGTTAGAAATTGCCAACACGCTGACTCAACATGCTGATGAAATTGTCTTAACTGGGGCTAACCGAATTTTTGTTGGCGGTTCGCCGATGGCTTATTTAGAAAAGCCCAAAGAAAAGATTGGATTGCCTGGTTCTGGTTACTACGTCGGTGAAGATTTTCTCACGGCTGCTAGAAGAAAAGCTGGTGCTGTGATGGTCAAAGAGGCTTTAAAAATCCAAGAAGTTGCCTACTACAGCAATCCTTTGAGTGGTTGGTTGCAGCGTTTTCGCGACCTATTTAATAATCAAGATCCTTTGCCTGGTGGTTTTCGCTTCATCAACGTGTCTCGCTATGGTGCAGTCAGGATGAAGCGATCGATGCGGGATTTGGCGTGGTTTTTACGCTATATCACCTATGCAATTGTGGCGGGTGATGGCAGTATTTTAAGTGCCAACGTCCGAGGCTTGCGCGGCGTAATTCCTGAAGATGTTACAGAAGCTACTATTGTGGCACTGCGGGCAATGCGGCGACAGTCGCTCGACTATTTCTTAGAGGATGCGGAGGCAACCCAATTAGTTAAGGGTTACTTTGACTTACTGATTGCCGAATATCTGACCGATAAACCCTCAAATCAAGTCAGAATAAGTGTTTCCAACGACCAACAAGGATTGCAACTGCCGCAAAGTTACTCGATGTCAGCAGAAGTGCGACCGAAATTCGTCTTCAAGCAGGCAGCAACGCTAACGCAGAAACAAGAGGCGATCGCAGCTATCTATCGTCACGTATTCGAGCGCGATGTAACCGATACGTATGGGTTTACCCAAAAAGCTGAATTAGAATCTCAGCTCATTGGTGGAAATATCTCCGTGAAGGAGTTCGTGCGCCGTTTGGGTAAATCTCGTCTCTACCGCAGATTATTCTATGAACCTTTTACCATTAGTCGGGCGATCGAACTGGCGGCGCGACACTTCTTGGGACGTGGATTGAGCAGTCGCGAGGAATTTCAGACATACTTTGATGTCATGACTAAAGGGGGTTTGCCTGCCTTGGTCGATGCGTTTGTCGATTCTGCGGAGTACAGCGATTATTTTGGTGAAGAGACAGTCCCGTATTTACGGGGATTGGGTCAAGAAGCGCAAGAATGTCGCAACTGGGGACCGCAACTAGACTTATTTAAATACAGCGCTCCAGTGCGGAAAGTCCCTCAGTTTATTACTCTATTCGGTAGTTACCAGAAACCCCTACCCGAACAGCATCCTTACGGTTGCGGTAATGACCCGCTAGAAATTCAATTTGGGGCAATCTTTCCCCAGGAAACTCGCAATCCTCATCCTCAACCTGCATTTTTTAACAAGGATACGCGCCGCATTCTGATCGGTTCTGGTGCAGGTAGTCCCGACAAGCTCAACGGTAATGCTTTGGGTAAAGTTCCTGGCTCCTTGGGTACTAGGGTACTGAAGCTAGAACCCTTGCATCATGGCAACGGTACGTCAAACGGCGTCAGTCAGCCAGGGCATCAGAGTCCTAGCATCAATCTTTTACACCACTCATCCCCAGCATTTATTGAAGGAGCCTATCGGCAGGTATTCGGGCGCTCTTTATATGAAGGTCAGCGGCAACCGCTATCCAGTACCGAATCGAAGCTGCTAGGGGGCGAAATTAGCGTGCGGGAGTTCGTGCGGCAGTTAGCCAAGTCGAAAGTATTCCGTAGCTTATATTGGGATTCGCTTTACGTGACGAAGGCAATTGAATACATCCATCGACGGTTGATGGGTCGTCCCACCTACGGACGACAAGAAATGAATCGCTACTATGACATCTGCGCCACGAGAGGCTTCTACGCGCTGATCGATGCCATTATCGACAGTCCCGAATACTTAGAGTGTTTTGGAGAAAATACAGTGCCTTACGAACGCTACGTTACGGCAAGGGGTTACTTAATGCGATCGCCGCGTCATGAAAATCAGTTAAGACGCGAACAAGCAGCAGAAACCGTTCCCGATAAATACAATCCTAGAAAAGCGAATTGGGCAGCACTAACTGAGTTTGTCGAACAACCGATTCTGAATCAAATTACCAGCGATGGGCGATCGAATAGAGCAACCGAGATGAGACATGCGGAAATAGTAGGCGATCGCAGTAATTCACCGGAAGAGAGCTTAGAGGAGAACTATGAGTATAGTCAAGCAAATGATTCTGAACGCTGATGAAGAGGTACGCTACCTGACTCCTGGTGAAATTCACGCCCTGCAAAATTTCTATAGATCGGGAACAGAGCGTATCCGTCTGGCGAAAGTTCTAGCACAGAACGAAAAAAAGATTGTCGAACGAGCGACGCAAAAATTTTGGAAGATCTGCCCCAGAACTCCCAGTAATAGCGGTAACGCCCGTAAAACTGAGGCAGCCATGCGGGATATCGGGTGGTACATCCGTCTGGTGAGTTATTGCCTGCTAGCCGGAAATGAGAAACCGTTAGAGGAAATTGGCTTAATTGGAATGAAAGAACTTTACAACAGCGTCGGCATCCCCTTAGAAAATGTGCGCCAATATATGCTTTGCGTCAAAGCAGAAGTTAGCGCCATGTTAACACCAGAAGATGCAGCCGAAGTCATTCCTTACTTCGACCTCATTTTGCAAGTCATTTCCTCTCCTGGCGCACCCTATTTTCAAAATAACGGTCGAACAGATTGGCAACGGTAAAGTCAAAAGTTAAAAGTCAAAAGTCAAAAATTAGGAGTTAGGAGTGAAAAGTCAAAATTCACTAATAACAAATGACAAATGACAAATGACAAATGACAAATGACAAATAACAGGAACTTAACATATGACTATAGCAATTCGATCTACCCCGATTGGGTGGGGATGGTTCGGTGTACTCGATGACTGGCTGAAGCGCGATCGCTTTGTGTTTATCGGCTGGTCTGGTTTGTTGCTCTTTCCCTGCTCTTATATGGCAATTGGCGGATGGTTCACTGGCACTACCTTTGTTACCTCCTGGTATACCCACGGCGTTGTTAGTTCTTATTTAGAAGGTTGCAATTTTCTCACCACTGCTGTCTCCACTCCAGCTGATAGTATGGGTCATTCTCTACTATTTTTATGGGGACCAGAAGCTAATTGGGATTTCACCCGTTGGTGTCAAATCGGTGGCTTGTGGAGTTTTGTCACTCTACACGGCGTTTTCGGTTTAATTGGTTTTTGTCTGCGGCAGATGGAAATTGCCAGAGTTGTAGGTATCCGTCCCTACAATGCCTTAGCATTCACTGCTCCAATTTCTGTGTTTGTGAGCGTCTTTTTAATTTATCCTTTGGGACAATCTAGCTGGTTTTTTGCGCCTTCCTACGGAGTCGCCGGCATTTTCCGTTTCTTACTATTTTTCCAAGCTTTTCACAACTATACCCTCAACCCATTTCACATGATGGGGGTAGCTGGTGTTTTGGGTGGAGCTTTGTTGTGTGCGATTCACGGGGCTACAGTAGAAAACACTCTATTTAGAGATACCAAAGGCTTTAATACCTTCCGAGGTTTTTCTACTACCCAAGCAGAAGAAACTTACTCTTTTGTCACAGCTAATCGCTACTGGTCGCAGATTTTTGGGATTGCCTTCTCTAACAAACGTTGGCTGCACTTTTTCATGTTATTTGTTCCCGTTACGGGTTTGTGGATGAGTTCAATTGGCATGGTAGGTTTAGCGTTTAACGTGCGGGCATACGACTTTGTTTCTCAAGAATTGCGTGCCGCAGAAGATCCAGAATTTGAAACTTTCTACACCAAGAATATTCTCCTCAACGAGGGAGCCAGAGCTTGGTTAGCACCCCAAGACCAACCTCACGAAAAATTCCAATTCCCCGAAGAAGTCTTACCGCGCGGAAATGCCCTGTAAGAGTGGTGCGTGAAAATCAATTAACGCGATGTGGTAGTTTCTCTTGTTCCTCCCTTTCCAAGGGGGGATCTTCGAGGAGGTAACTTAATTTTTCGATCCCCCAACCCCCTTAAAAAGGGGGCAATAGATAAGTCGCGTAAATACCAATTACCAATTACCAATTACCAATTACCAATTCAAAAATGGAAACACCTTTCGATCGCTCGATTACAACCACAACTAATGTCGATACGCCTAGAGAAGGACGGGATGAAGCGTCTACTGGATATGCTTGGTGGGCTGGAAATGCACGGTTTATCAACTTGTCCGGTCGGTTTTTAGGCGCTCACGTTGCCCATGCTGGATTAGTGGCTTTCTGGGCAGGCGCAATGCTGATGTTTGAAGTTGCCCACTACGTACCGGAAAAACCGATGTACGAGCAGGGTTTAATTTTGATGCCCCACATTGCTACTTTGGGTTTCGGTGTCGGTGCTGGTGGTCAAGTCGTCGATATTTTCCCATTTTTTGCGATCGCCGCCATACATTTGATCGGCTCGGCTATTCTCGGTTTTGGTGGTGTCTATCACTCGCTTAAAGGACCGGAAAGGCTGGCAGGTTTTTACGATTTTGACTGGACTGATAAAGATAAGGTTACGAGCATTTTGGGATATCATCTGATTGCCCTGGGCTTGGGAGCGCTCTTGTTAGTCGCTAGAGCGATGTATCTAGGTGGCTTGTACGATACTTGGGCACCAGGCGGCGGCGATGTGCGTGTCGTGACCAATCCCACTCTCGACCCCAGAATCATTTTTGGCTATCTGTTCAAAGGGTTTACTGGTGGTGCGGGTAATATTGCCAGTGTCAATAATTTGGAAGATATCGTTGGCGGTCACATTTGGATGGGATCGATCTTGATTGCTGGTGGTATTTGGCACGTTCTCACTAAGCCCTTTAAGTGGGCAGAGCGCGTTTTTATCTGGTCAGGTGAAGCGTATCTGTCTCAAAGTCTGGGAAATGTAGCCGGACAAGCTTTAATTGCTGCCTGTTTTATTTGGTTTAATAACACTGCCTATCCCAGCGAGTTTTATGGTCCTACCGCGCCAGAAGCATCGCAAGCGCAAGCATTAAACTTCTTGGTACGCGACCAGCAGTTGGGGGCAAATGTGGTTTCTGCTCAAGGTCCGACGGGGTTGGGTAAATATCTGATGCGATCGCCGACTGGAGAAATTATCTTTGGTGGTGAAACGATGCGATTTTGGGACTTCAAAGGTCCCTGGTTAGAGCCACTACGCGGTCCCAACGGACTCGACCTGGAGAAAATCAGATATGACATTCAACCTTGGCAAATTCGGCGTGCTTCTGAGTACATGACTCATGCACCTCTGGGTTCTCTCAACTCTGTGGGCGGTGTAGCAACGGAGATTAACTCCTTTAACTATGTATCTCCTCGCGCTTGGCTAGCTTCAGCTCACTTTGTTTTCGCTTTTCTATTTCTAGTCGGTCACTTATGGCACGCCGGACGCGCTAGAGCTGCGGCTGCTGGTTTTGAAAGAGGCATCGATCGCGAAGACGAACCAGTTTTATCTATGCCCCCGCTTGACTAGACAAGTTTGGAGCGCAGCGGGAAGAAGATTGTTCTGGCTTCTTCCCCTTTTCTTCAACATGCTGTCATTGGTCATTGGTCATTGGTCATTTGTACTTTCAATTTACATAGCGATCGATGGCTAATGACAAAACCCGCAATTGTTTCATCACTTGAATAGGGTTCATAGCCTAGATTCCAGCATGTAAAACATTGTCAAAATTTAAAAAACTACTTTTCATTCATTGTTTTTAGTCAAATGCCATGCAAAAAACAGTTCAGAAGAAAATTCTCGATCCCATAATTGATTGGATTTTACTATTTGTTCTCGTCTTGTTTTTAATTGGAATAAAATACTTTTTTCCCAATTTTATATCGAGAACCTACCTACAACTTTTTGTTTGATGGGACAGTAAGTAGTGAGTAGTAAAGAGTAGCGATTGACTAGCGATCGTAGACCAACTACCAATTACTAATTACCAATTACCAATTACCAAAAGGAGCATAATTAATGGGATTACCTTGGTATCGAGTACATACATCGGTCATAAATGACCCAGGAAGATTAATTGCCGTACACCTAATGCATAATGCTCTGTGTGCGGGTTTTGCTGGTTCTATGCTGTTATTTGAATTAGCATTATACGACTCTAGCGATCCAGTTTTAAACCCAATGTGGCGACAAGGATGTTTTTTAATGCCCTTTGTGGCTCGTTTGGGAGTAACTAATTCTTGGCAAGGTTGGAGTATTACAGGTGAATCGGTTGCCGATCCTGGTTTTTGGACGTTTGAAACTGTGGCGATCGCCCATATTATTTTCTCAGGATTAGAATTTCTTGCCGCTTGTTGGCACTGGGTTTATTGGGATCTGGCGACATTTTTCGACCCCAAAACAAACGAACCAGTGTTAGATCTTCCCAGAATTTTTGGCATTCATTTATTGTTAGCAGGGTTATTCTGTTTTGGTTTTGGTGCTTTCCATTTAACGGGAATTTTTGGACCTGGGATGTGGGTCAGCGACCCGTATGGATTAACTGGTCACGTCCAAGGCGTTGCGCCTGTCTGGGGAGCAGAAGGCTTTAATCCTTACAATCCTGGTGGTGTGGTGGCGCACCACATTGCGGCGGGAATTGTCGGTATTATTGGCGGATTGTTCCATATTGTGACGCGACCGCCAGAGGTACTGTACAAAGCCTTGAGAATGGGAAATATTGAAGGCGCACTTGCTAGCGGGTTGGCAGTATTCTTCTTCGCTGGTTTTGTTGCTTGCGGTTCGATGTGGTACGGCACTGCTACCACTCCGATTGAATTATGGGGTCCTACTCGGTTTCAATGGGATCAAAATTACTTCAAAAAAGAGATCGATCGCCGCGTTCAATCCAATTTAGCTGAAGGTAAAAGCCTCTCGGAAGCTTGGTCGGCAATTCCTGAAAAGCTAGCGTTTTACGATTACGTTGGCAACAGTCCGGCAAAAGGCGGTTTGTTCCGAGTCGGTCGGATGGTGGATGGAGATGGAGTCGCCAAAGCTTGGCTCGGTCATGCCATTTTCAAAGACGGCGAAGGACGGGAATTAAACGTGCGCAGAATGCCGAATTTCTTTGAAACCTTCCCAGTCGTTTTGACAGATAAAGATGATGTCGTCCGCGCCGATATTCCTTTCCGTAGAGCAGAAGCCAAGTATAGCTTCGAGCAAAAAGGCGTTACGGTTAGCTTTGTGGGTGGCACATTAGACGGTCAAACATATACAGAACCAAGCACGGTGAAGAAATTTGCCCGTCAAGCTCAACTCGGTGAAGTCTTTGATTTCGATCGCGAAACCTATAACTCTGACGGCGTATTCCGCACCAGCAATCGCGGATTCTTTGCCTTTTTCCATTGTTGCTTTGCTTTAGTGTGGTTCTTCGGGCATATTTGGCACGGTTCCCGCGCTATCTTCCGAGATGTCTTTGCTGGTATCGATCCTGGTTTGGACGAACAGGTGGAGTTTGGTGTCTTCCAGAAGGTAGGAGACCTTACTACACGTAAGAAAATACCTGTCGCAGCTATGGCTGGCACTAGAGAACCTGCTGCATAACTGGGGAGTCGGGAGTCGGGAGTCGATAAATTCCCCCTTGTCTCCCTTGTCTCCCTTCGCCCCCTTCGCCCCCTAATCCCCACTCCCTTCGGTCGTGGGGAAGAGCGAGTTCCCCCTTGTCTTCCTTGTCTCCCTTATCTCCCTCACCCCTCATTTATGCAACAACCAAAATATCAACCTAAAAAAACTGCCCCCGTGCAGTACTTTTTCAGAAATTTCAATTCGGAAGCTGGTAAGGTTGCCCCTGGTTGGGGTACAACACCGTTAATGGTAGGTTTAATGCTGTTGTTTTTCTTGTTTTTATTAATCATTTTGGAGCTTGCCAATGCCTCACTCATGGTTCGAGGTATTCATGTAGGTTGGTAGAAACTCGGATAGATCGCCTTGCTGCGATCGCATCAAAATTTTTGAGTTTGAGGTAGTTTCATGCATCACATCTATTATTTTGCCTACGGTGAAGGGCAATTTGCTTCAACTGCAACTGGAGTTTTATTCGGTTTATTAGCAGCTTTTTTATTGTGCGTTCTCTTAATTGTGTACGCATCGAGTACGTATCCCGCAGATCGCCGTTAGCATCGGTGCGATCGCCTAGTTCAGACAAAAAACCTGACTTGACAATAAACGCGGGACTAGGTGACTGGCGTTTGGTCGTGGCTTCAGGATGCGAGGAGTCAAAATAACGCAATTTCAAAACAACGCAGGTTCAAAACCCTTAATTTTCCCTGAGTCCGCACCAGCGGACTTTGTTTGCTTATTCGTATCAACCTATACCCGACAAAGTACAATTAAGGCAGACTTTGAAATAGTAGAGTATGCCAATGTCTGATGCGATTAAAGCTTACAACTCCATGTCTGAGTTTTATGCATCAATGGGTGGAACCCTAAAACAAGACGTTGATTTTACGATTCATCAGCTTGAGCTAGTTCATAGCAATGTGCCGATCGAGTCTCCCCTATTTCGCGCTAACTATTACTCGATCTTGCTCATTCGTAAAGGACGGGGTCGCTACATTCTTGACGGTCAATCTTACGAAACAAAGGACAGGACGATTTACTTTACTAATCCCGGTCACGTCAAAGGATTTAAGATTCACGAACTATCGCATGGCTACGTGATTACGTTTTCAGAAACATTTCTGAAGCAATACGTCCATGAAAATATTTTTGATGATTTTCCGTTTTTAATTGCCGAGATTGTGCCACCGCACTATCCCGATCGCGAAGTTTTTCAAATTTTTGACGACTTGGGAACGCAACTTTTACAAGAATACCAATCGGATTCTGCCTACAAATTCAAAATTATTGGCAGTTTGACAGTTGTACTGCTATTCAAAATTAAAGAGCAGTTTTGGAATACCTATAATCCTTTGGCTGAATCGCAAACGGGTTCAGAGATTGTCATGACATTCAAGCGCAACCTGGAAGCTCATTTTCGCGATCTTGCAATGGGTAAACTCGATCGCCCATATCGAGTGCAGGACTTTGCCCAAGCGCAGCATCTTCACCCTGGTTATTTCAGTACGGTGATTAAGAGCAAAACGGGTAAATCTGTCAACGCCTGGATGATTGAAAAAACTCTATCCGAAGCCCAAGCAATGCTGTCAAGATCGACTGAATCCGTGCAGGAGATTGCCTTTCGACTTGGCTTTAACGATGCAGCATACTTTTCTCGCTTCTTTAAAAAACATACTGCGACCACTCCTTCTAGTTTTCGCCAGAGTCTAAAAGCTTGAAGATCCAGAATTCCACACCAAGAGACTAGCTGCTTTGTTTTGCCTGAAAATCGCGCTAGTTTGAGATAAATCCCATGCGATCGAGGGGGAAGAAACGGAATACGGCGCGACCGATAATATTCTGTTGAGGTAAAAAGCCCCAAACGTGGGAGTCGTTACTATCGTTGCGGTTGTCTCCCATGACGAAGTAAGATTCTGCTGGAACTTGGACTGAGTTGAGTTGATAGGCAGGTGGTTCGGCAATATAATCTTCCGAGAGCGATCGCCCGTTAAGATAAACTCGACCGTTCTTCACGCTGACGGTATCCCCAGGTTGACCGATAACTCGTTTGATAAAAACTTGGTTTTTGTGATAACCCATACTTTGCAACTGTGCAGGTGGTTCAAACACTACAATGTCGCCTGTTTCAGCTGGGTGAAACCAATACGAGACTTTTTCGACTACCAAGCGATCGCCTGTATGTAAGGTGGGTATCATCGAATCTGAGGGAATATAGCGCGGTTCCGCCACAAAAATGCGGATTATCAGCGCCATAACTAGAGCGATCGCAACTAGGCGAATATTTTCCTCCTGCGATCGCCATAGTCGCAACCATCCAGATGCTTCTGATGTTTTTGTTTCTTGAGTTGTCGTTGCTGGATCTGGCGAATTAGTTTTCTGAGATGTCATAAACCATACAGTGAATTGTGAGTCGTGAGTTGCGGGTAGTTATTAGCTCTTTTTATAAATAACCATAATACCTTTATTTAGTTGGCTAGTTATTACTTATGTAACTTTGTCTGCGAGCAAGGCTCAAGTAATTTTTTATACAAAAAATGTATGTTCGTTGCAGTTGAAAGATAGACTTCGATCGTAAAAAGTAATTTTTATGACAGAAATATTTGTATCGACTACGTCGGTAGCCAAAAATACCAAATCTACATTATGGTACAGGTGGCAATAAACTCAGAAATGCCAAGCTGAGCTATGAATTTCTAGATTTCTAGCACGACAGCTAAAGCAAAGGAGACAGTAAAATATGCTCAAACAGTTTTTGACAGGTGGTTCTGTTCTCGCCCTATTGCTCGTAGGCGGTTTCTCAGCTCAAGCAAAGCCACAATCCTCAGTCCTATTACAAGCTCAAACCCAGGAAGTACCTACGACTCCTGATAGTCAAACAACTCCACCCGCAGGGATTGAGCCTGGTACAAGCCCAGAAGGAACGACTACACCGGATACGACTGTACCCGATGCAACTACACCCGATGCAACTACACCCGATGCAACTACACCCGATGCAACTACACCGGATACGACTGTACCCGATGCAACTAGCCCCGCGCCAGGTACGAGTCCAGAGGGAACGACTACGCCTGACGTAACTCCTGATGCAGGTACGCCCGAAACCACGAGTCCTGATGCTACGACTAGCCCCGATGCTAGCGATACGTCTACCCCTGAATCGCAAACCTCAACTTCCGGCTCTAACACCGATAGAGCTGGAATATTTTGCGAGTCCAATCAAATTCCAGAACCAACTGGAGGAGGTTCGAGAGAATTTCGTGAATGCCAGCAATAGTAGCGTGCGGTAAGGCTTGCGTCTAGATATGCAATTGTAAAGGGCAGGAGACAGAAGAAATCTTTTTCAGATTCTGCCTCTTGCTCTCTTTAGCGCTGCAACCAACGCCAGCAAGGAATAAGGATGTAGTGGCTAATCCCCAGACAGCAACTAGAGATCGCGGCGATCGCGCCAAAAAAGGTAGCATACAACTGAAGCTCAAACCAACTTGGTTGCGGGCTAAGATGAAAAATTAGGGCTGGGAAAAGATTGAGTCGAACGAGAATAGTAAACACGATCGCCGTACTAACAGCAGCAACGGTAGCATGAAAAAAGCGATGACGGCGCAAACCCAAGCCAGAGACGAGAAAGGCGATCGCCACGCAAACAGTTGCAGGCAAGCTCCAAATTCCCATGTAAGGCGTAATTAAAGTCCAACACAACCAGCCCAAAACATAACCACTAGCACCTAGCAAAGCAGAGATGAAATAGCGCCGTCGTTGGTCAAAAACTCCTAGTGCGGTCAATCCCAACGCTGTAAATAACCCCGCAGAGGCAAACACGATCGATTCTGCTTCTGTGGCAATTTGAGAGTCTGTCATCAGTTGGGGTAGGTATTCTACTAGGAAGCTATTGACTGCGATTCCCAGGGGAGAAAAATAACCAAAGATAAAGCCGATACTAGTTCCAACAACAGCCGCGATCGCGCTCCACACAATTGCTCGGATAGTATCTATTCCAGCGTGTCCTACTTGGGTAGTCAATTGCCATAGAGAACGAGCGATATTCGCTAGGCTTCTACCGATCTTGGTAACAAATGGTATAGACGCAAAGCGGCTTGTCGATAGTCTGCGCTGGGTTACTTGTCGTAGAGTATGCGATCCCTGGGGGGCAGTATTGTGAGTTTGAAAGGTTGATGGCGGCGATTGCTTCCTAATTGTTTCTGCGAACAAATTCGTCGTTCGCGCAGCAATCTGATGCATTTGATTCACAAGTTGGGGCGATCGCTGTTTGCTAATTTGCGCTAAGCGGTGAGTTAAGTAGGTAGCTATGAGTTGCGATCGCTTCCAGCCATTCAAACTCAGTTGATGAATCGCTTGATATACAGATGGTTGCGTTTCGGTCGGCGGACTTTGTAATAACCTTTGTTCGATCGCCGTAGCACTAGTTGGACGCAGGCGGGCATCTTCCTGCACTAATTCATCCAGGAGATCGGCAAATGATGAGCTAACTTGGACTAAATGTCGCCAACTCAGCTCTTTGGTTACGGGATCTTCCAACTCAGAGGGAGGCTGACCAGTGAGTAATTCAATTGTCGTTCTACCCAAAGCATAGAAATCGGCGGCTGGTTCCACATCCCGACCCGAAGATTGTTCTGGAGGGCTGTAGCCAGGGGAATAGAGACGAGTTGAGCTTTCTGCGGCGGACACGGAATGCTGACGCGATCGCCTTTTTTTGGCTCCACCAAAATCGATCAATACTAGTCGATTTGTTGCTTGACGTAGCATTAAATTTGAGGGTTTCAGGTCGCGGTGGATGATCTGCCTGCTATGCAATACCTGTAAAATTTCTAAAGCTTGTCCGAACCAATCTCGAACCATTTCTTCTGGACAACCTCGGTCGTACTTGTCGAGGATAGCCTCTAAAGTCTGACCATCGATTTTTTCCATGACCAGACAAAATAGATCCCGCTTGGAATTGCTGGCGGGTATGTGAAAATAGCCGTCTGGCTCGACTCTAGGAACCCCAGGATGGTTGAGGCTGGTTAAAATTGCCGCTTCCTGCTGAAATAATTGTCTTGCTTTAGCGCCATTTTCTAGCAAAATCTTCAACACTCGTTCGGTCTGAGTTTGCAGATCCCAAATGCTGTAAATTACAGAAAATCCACCCGTTCCTAATTTTTTGAGTGGAATATAACGCTCTCGCAACGCGATCGCCGCGCCGCAAGTCGTACAAAACTTGTTTCCCCCTGCTTGGACGTGTGGATGCTGGGGGTCACTAGGATTGATACAGAGAGTAACGCTAGGCTGATAAGGCACAATCAGCTGTGGATGCAGGCTTTATAGATTTTACATTAGTCAGTTATCAGTTTTACGAGTTTTACAGGCAGCGATCGCATCATTTCCCAATTCTTCCCTAATTTAGATTTGACTGTAGAACGAATTATGGGTTTTGGCGCGGGAATTTAAAACTGTGTGTTTTGTTCATGCCAAAAGAGTTACCTCGATAGTCACCAGAAGATCGTCTTCCTTTTTGCAGACATTATAATTGCGACATTAAAAATATTTTTAACGTTATCTCTAAATTCCGAATTCCGAATTCCGAATTTTCCCATCCCTATCTTTGGATAGAGTGCGATCGCAGTTATATAAGTTGAATTAGAGAATATAGGGGTTGACCTTTTCAATAACAAGAATTTGTACTTAGTGACGGGAGGAATAGCGAGTATGGATGCCATGAAAATGGACAAAATGAACATGGCAGAGCGTTATTGCGCTCTAGTTCTTGGAATTACTTTTTTAATTCTCGGTATTGCTGGCTTTATTCCAGCTTTCGTTCACCTACCTGGAACCAACGCCTCATACGTTCCACCAGATGTTGCAACAGGAGCTTATTCTGCCGGATTTGGCTATTTATTTGGGGCATTTCCTACCAATTTCTTACACAATTTAGTCCATTGTGCTGTAGGAATTTTTGGGATTGCTTCCTATACCAGTGCAAGTAGTGCGCGGGTATTTAACCGCTTTTTTGCCGTTTCCTACATCTTAATTGCTCTTTTAGGAGTCATTCCTGCGACCAACACAGTATTTGGGTTGATGCCAATTTTTGGTGGCAACGTTTTGCTGAACGGTTTAACAGCAGTTGCTGCTTTATATTACGGCATTATTTTACCTGCAAAAGTCAATGATGTTGGAGTAGCACGAAATATTTAGTAGAGACACAAAATTTTGTATTTCTACAATTGCGATTCAAAAAAGAGAACAATTTTAGCTAACGCCCTTTGCCATAAAGGGCGTTTTTTCCATTCCCTGAAACTGACTTGTTTGGATTTAGCAAATCCTTGTAAAAATATTTTTTCAACGTGCTTGACTAAGCAAATATCAGAAGTAGAAATATCTAACTCGTCATTATGAAAAAAACTACGCGGGTCGAAATTAGCACTGCCAGTACTGAGCCAACAACTATCTAATAACAATGCCTTAGCGTGCATCATACTGGGTTGATATTCATAAATTTCTATGCCCGCAGCGAGTAGGTCGCGATATTGTTCGCAGGAAGCAAAATAGACAAATCTTTTGTCTGAGCGAATTCCATTCGTGAATATTTTGACATCAACCCCCCGTTTTTTGGCATCAACTAGCGCAATGCGGATATTTTTATCGGCAAGAAAATAGGGGCTGGCAATCCAAACCTGCTGTCTGGCAGCATGAATGCTAACTTGAAATAAAGCTTTAACTGATGCAGAACGATAGGAAGGATCGTCGCCTGCGGTAACGAGAATTGTCGGGTTGCTCGACGTTCCCAGATGGGAAACTGTAGTCGATAAGTCAGCAGTACCATGTACGTAAGTCCAGTGTTGCATGAACATACCTTCTAACACGGCGACAACTTCGCCTTCTAGCCGCGTTTCAAAGTCGTACCAAGGATGAGTTCCTCGAATATTATCTCTGCCATCCCAATAGTCGGAGACACCTGCACCACCAATTAAGGCAAATTCGCCATCAATAATTAATAGCTTGCGGTGACTGCGGGCAAAATAATCAATGGGCGATCGCCAGTTAAAATCATTGAAGAACCTGACTTCGACTCCAGCAGCTTTCAGTCGTCTCCAGTAACGCTGCGGTAAAGTTTTGACCCCATACTTATCGACAATGACTTGTACATTAACACCTGCCTGCGCTTTTTCGGCGATCGCGGCGGCGAAATCGTTTGCCCTGTACCCGGGAGTCATGAAAAATGTCTCGAAGTGAATCGTATGTTTGGCGCTACGGACGGCTTCTAGTCGTGCAGCATTGATTTCTTCTGCTTCCAGCCAAAAATCTGTCGAGCGCCCGCTGGTAATGACAGAGTTAGATAAGCTAGCTAGGGCGAGGGAAAAGCGTGCATCTTGAGGCGCGGGAACATTTTGAACTTTGTACTCAATGCGATCGCGAAATGTGCCTCGAAAATATAGAATTACGAAGACACCGATAATGGCGGTTAAACAGCCACCACCAATCCACCATAATAGCGGGAAAAGTTGGGTCATTGGTCATTGGTCATTTGTTGTGGATAAACGCAATCCTAATCGAGTATAAAAAAATGCTATCAGACTTAGCCTGGTAGCAATGAAGATTATCTAGCTGTATGTGATTTGAGCGATCGCTTATTCCGCATTCTTGGGCGGTTCTGTGATGTTGGAACTCAACTCTTCCATACCTTTGACTACGAAATTAGCCATTTGCTCTTGTCCCATAGATTTGAGGGAATTGAAGACTTGCATTGCTTCCGCTGAAGGGCTGTAATCGCTGGGAATGGCAACGATTCCATTTCCTAGTTTTTGTGCAAAAAGATACCAAACTGCCAACTTAGATTCAGGATTTAGCTTGCCATATTCCCCCGTAGGAACTTCTGATTTACCTTGGAGCAATTCCGGCAGTGCCTTAGCAGGATTAGGATCGAGCATAGTTTCGTCTTGATCTGTTTTGTTGGCTGGCAACAAATCGCGTAGAGCATTTATCTGCTCTTCAGAGGACATTTTTTGTACGCTTCCGACGATGCTTTGAACATCACTAGAGCTTGTTGGTAAACTATCAGATGGAATCGAACTAGCAATTTCTATGTAGATTAAAGCCATTACTCCTAGCTGGTCATCGATATCTAGGCTCGTAAATTGTTTTGCTAGTGGCTTCAGATCGTTAACGTTTGTAAATGCCATATTTGCCTCTTTACTGTTAATTTTGGTTTGTAATTTCGTTCCAGAATCTTTCGAGGCGCGAAATTTCGCGCCCTTGCATCTCTATACTTCCGCGCCTTGCTTGGGTTCAGCGCCCATCGGCGATACATAGTCGCGGAATAGAGTAATTTGTTGCTCGAAATCTATCCCTTCGAGCTGGTTTAATATCTCTTTTGATTCACTGGAAAGCTCGTAGTTTGGAGGCATAGGACTGATAACGTTGCTGTCCATTCCTTGAGCTAGACGATACCAAAATAGTAGTTTAGTAGTATCGCTCATCGAACCATACATCCGCGTGTACTCGTTATCAGCCTTATTAATTAAGTCCCGTTGAAATTGTAGTTGTTCTTCGTGAGACTTTTCTTTAATTTGGTTAAATAAACCTTCAGCTACATCCGCAGATGCAGTACTAGCTCCTGGTGCGGCTGGGGTAACAGAATCACCCATTTTCTTGTAAATGAAGTAGAACAAAGCTAATTGATCGTCTACATTTAATTTCTGAATTGAAGCAACAAATTGACTAAGATTCTGGTCGTTGCTTTGAGTAAATGTCATATTAACTCCTTCTAAACTTCTTCGGCTAAACTTATCTTTGTCGTCAGCAGATTATGACTAACCTTTTGCACAGTAACAAAGATTATTAACTTGCTTAAACCTACTGAAGATAGAAGTAGAAAACCTGACTACAGGCAGAGGAAAAATCAAATCTAGCGAGAGTTAGGCAGTCGATCTCTTCCCAACTCCTTTTTAAAGGCAGGATGATTTTATACAAGAGAGGACAAAACCCAATACTTCTCGGTTAGATTACATAGCCCTTGGAGATCCCCCCTAGCCCCCCTTAATAGGGGGGGTTGGGGGGATCGAATTTTAACCGAGAAGTGTTGGAACAAAACCCCCTTTTTAAGCGGGCTGGGAGATCGGTAAGATCTTGTCATTCCTAACCGAGATCTATTTGGATTTGCCCTACTACACGGAAGCATCCAACTGCTGTTGAGATACCCAAGTTCCGTGAAAGCCATAAGGTACGCGCTGAGGAATTAATACCCGCGCCACAGGATCGCTACTCAAATCTTGGGCATTTAGCACCAATAATTCAGAAGTATCTGCATCAGTATCGTAGACAAAGGTAACTAACCACCCATCATCCTCTACAGTTGCATCAGGACGAGGAACGAATACAGCCTCACCACCATAGCGTCCCTTACCATACTCGTAGGTTTGAGCATAACCTGCTTGAAGGTCGTATTTGATCGAACCGTCAAACAAAGGTAGAGGTGTAGGAGCCATTTTTCCTACATAACCATAGCGAGTTTTGCGTCCTAACAAATTTTCGTTAACGCGGGGAAACTCTATAGGTACGTCATCTAGCATTTCCTCTCGCACTGTTCCGGTGCTAAGATTGAACCGCCAACTATGCAAACGGGGAATATCACCATCAGGATCGCGCTGTTCTGGCTGCGTCACAAAGACATTAGTAGAACTCATGCGACAGGCAATTAGCACTACTTCGTCTCCCTCCTCGTAAGCATTGAGGGTATGGAAGACATAGCAGGAAGAAGATTCAAACCAACGAATACTGTCACTGTCGCCGTGACGGGGGAGAATACCAAAACGGCTGGGGCGATCGCGTTCAAACATTAACCCAGGTTCGCCACGCTGCATCCGTGCGGGGTTAAAAGTCATCGGCAGATCCATAAATATCGTGTAATTGGCAGTGATGGCAAAGTCGTGCATCATCACCCCCATTGGCAATTCTATCGGTATCGTGCGCAATAACTCGCCTTGTGGAGAAACAATACTGTATTTGACAAATGGCGGAGCAAACGAGTAACCAAAAAACATCATCTCGCCCGTCACTGGATCGACTTTAGGATGGGCAGTAAAAGCAGAAGCTAACTTACCGTTATAGGTATACTCGCCCTTCGTCTCTAACTGGGAAACCTCGATCGCGTGGGGCGCACCTCCTTCCCAAGTGGCTAGAAGTTGCCCTGCGTGCCATACCAAGGCAGTATTCGCAGCGTTTTTGTAGCCGTCGCTATCTGGCTGAGGTGGTTCTAATATGCCACTCCAAACCGCTTTACCCGCTTTTTGCTCAATTTCAAAGCCTCGCGTTCTGACGTAGCGGTTGCGATAGCTAGCTTTGCCATGACGAATTTCGACTCCGTGCAACATCCCATCTCCATCAAACCAGTGATACTGTCCGATGGGTGTCCACTGAGGATTGGGACCATTGCGCACGAACATCCCTGATAAATCGGTAGGGAGTTCGCCAATCACCTTAAGCGGATCGGAAGTCATCTCTTCACGCACGGGCGCAAAGTTACCCTCAAGAAAGGGATTAACTGCTGTTGTTGTTTCCATTCTGTCTGTTCTATCTGGCGATCGCACTTTTTTCAATATAGGCGCGATCGCGGCGATCGGCTATGCGAGCAATTACTTCAAGTCTAATAATCCCTGTTCTTTGAGCTTAGGATTAAACCGTAATTGCATTTGCAAACCGCGAGTTTGTAATTGGGATGAAATTTCTGCTTCAACTCGTCTTGCCGCAGTTTTTAAAATTTTTATTTGAGCCAATTCATCACCATCTGCTAAACTTTTTTGTTCTTCAGGTGTCAGCGATAATTTAGCATCAATTGGTTGAGTCCATATAGTTTCATCAGCACCATTTCCAGGGGGAACCGATCCATTTTCCTCAATCCACTCCTGGCGAATATTTTCCAAGACTGACCGACTGGGACGGTCGATGGTTTGTATTTTCAGCCAATAACACTTTTGCGGTTGGCGGACGAAATGCTGTTGCAAACTGAGATAAACATCGCGAGAATACCCGATATATTGCAGTACCTTGTCCGAGTCAAAAATTGCATAGACTCCTACTTTACCTTGGTACTGTGCTGGTAATTGACCGTCTGTATCAATATATGGAATTGCTTCTAAATCTGTGAGAGGGGTCATTGATAATTGGTAATTGGTAATTGGTAATTGGTAATAGCTCCCCTGCCCCTCTACCCCTCTACTGAAGTACCTCCACCTAGAATTACTATCTCATATTTTTACCTAGTGTTACTATGCTTTTTAAGA
The DNA here is from genome assembly GCF_003991895.1 of Chroococcidiopsis cubana SAG 39.79. Lineage (NCBI taxonomy): Bacteria > Bacillati > Cyanobacteriota > Cyanophyceae > Chroococcidiopsidales > Chroococcidiopsidaceae > Chroococcidiopsis > Chroococcidiopsis cubana. The sequence goes on along the minus strand of NZ_RSCK01000006.1, from coordinate 27,033 downwards.
CTGCATTAAAAAGAAGCTAGTGCGCTGGCGGGGTTTCCCCGCTTATAGCATCTGGCGTTGCATACGCCACATCCCACGGCTGGCAGAGCGATCGTCTATTTGCGTCGATCGTCTTTTAACCTCAAGTAACCCAAACTTAAAAAATAGTACTAGCGTCCTAGTAGACTGAACCTATAGAACGCTTTTGTGAGCTGGACTCCTTAAGGCGACACCCGGATTTGAACCGGGGGATAAAGGTTTTGCAGACCTCTGCCTTACCACTTGGCTATGTCGCCGACATCTTCACAGGCAATATATTATATCACTTTTTAGAACTTTGGATCTACTGGTGGTTTGGTATTGTGCCAGAAAGTGACGAGATCTCAGTCGGGCAAGCAAGAGCCGCCGCATCAACCTCGTCTACCTTACCGTAAGGATCGAGCCTTACGCAACTTTTGACGCAATTTTGAATTCAGGAAATTTTTACCTCATCAGCATAGCTGTGCCAGCGAACAAAGTAAAATGGTCCCGCCACTGAACCCCATACGTGTTCGTCAGTTTCGGGGTCGCGTCCGCGATCGCGACTGATAAATTTATCGCCATCAATTTCAAATTCGCTGTCGAGATAGGTAGTTTTACCTTTACGCACGACCATACAGCACTTACCTGGTTCAACTGTACCTTTGAAGCCATTGTCTACCCATTGGACGATCATGTTACATCCGGGTAGCTTTTCCAGGCGATCGCTTGATAATGCTTGCAGACGTTTGAGATCGCGGGATGCACCGTGAAATTCTTCTTCTTGCTTAATGGTGTAATTTTCAATTTCAATGCGATCGCCTGCCTGCAATAACTTTAAGACTCTTACCCGATATGGGTTGCCGAGCATGTAATCATAGGCTTGTTCTACGTAAAAGCTAACCCCAGATAATAGATTCAGGGGAAGGGGACGCATACAAACGCGAATATGGGCAAAAAAAGGAGGGTTTTCAAAAGCTTGCGCTTGATTGCTAAAATCAGCTGCCATCCAGCGAGCTAGTGTCTCAATATCCGTAGAATGGGTCATTAGTAGAAATTACTCGAAAGCCAACGACTTACTATTGCCAGTATTTTAAAACTTCCTATGTCTCAAAAGTTAAAAGTCAGAAGTCAAAAGTCAAAACAGGAGCCAGAAAAGAGAGTGGTGCGTGGTGCGTGGTGCGTGAAAAGAGGCAAGAGGCAAGAGGCAAGAGGCGAGAGGTTTCTCCCTCAGCCTCCTCAGATCCCTCAGCTCTGTTCACCCCTGCCCCTCTGCTCCCCTGCTCCCTTGTCCCCCTTGTCTTCCTTGTCTCCCTCAGCTCTCTTTCTTTCCCTACTCCCTGCTCCCTACTTCCTACTCCCTATTCTTTGCATTCTCTGGTTGTGCGGTAGTGTCCCTAGTTTGGCGCAGAATCGTCAACCAGAACCAGAGCAACAAGAGCAAGAATTCTATAATCCTCTAGAGATTACGACTCCAGATCCGCTACTACCTCAACTTATCCGTCCCCTATCGACTTCAGAAAAGCTGAGACTCAGAGCTGCATTGGATAAATTAAACCAGCAAGCAACTGCTAGCTTCACCGCAGGAAATACGGAAAAAGCATTTGCGATTTGGAGTCGAGAGCTAAGGCTGAGAAGATTTTTGGGGATTACGGAAGAAATTCCAGCTTTGGGGAGAGTAGGAGAGATTGCTTGGCAAGAAAACCGCCGTTTAGAGTTGAATGCAATTACGCGGAGATTGCAGGAAATTGGGCAGCAAATTCAAGTTTTACCACCAGATAAACAGAAAAAGGAAGATCGGCAACAATCTCAAGTTTTCATTTCACCTAACTTAGAAGTATTGAATAGTTTAGGGATAGCGTTCCAACAGGTGCGCGAACCAAAAAGCGCGATCGCGGTTTATGAGAGGATTTTGGCTATTCATCGTCAACAGAAAGATGCCGTTGCAGTAGAAACTACTCTAAGAACGATCGCCGAATTACATCTGAGCTGGTTTAACTACCCTCCAGCCGCAGCTGCATACGAACAACTATTACAAAATGCCACCCAGCGGGGCGATCGCCTAGAGGTGATTAATTACTTACAACAGTTGAATTATATCTACGAACAAGCCAGACAATACCAGCAAGCACTAGCAGTTCAAAAAAGGTTAGGAGCAATCTACCAGGAACAACAACAAAACGATTTATTACCTGCTTTACAGTTAGATATTGGTGCAAACTATGAAGCAATTGGGCAGTTGAAACAAGCTTTTACTACTTATCAACAAGCTTATACTACTGCCTGGGAATTGCAACAATATGCCCAAGCTAGCGATGCACTACGTCAAATGGTTCGACTTTATCGCTCTCAACAACAAGTTGATGCTGCTTTGCAAACTAGTCAGATTCTTTTGGAAAGCGATCGCCTTGCCGCTAATTTTTATGGCATGATGAATACTTACGACCAAATTGGGCAAATTAATCTCGCTCGCGGTAATTACGATCGAGCTTTAACTGCATTTCAACAAGGTTTAGAACTGGCACAACAGTTGAAATATCAACAAGATTACTTTACCCAACAGATTCAACAAATTAATCGACAACGGACTAATTAAAGTTTTACAAAGTAGGATTTTGGATCGCGCAAAGACGAGCCAGTGCGTTGCGGGGGTTTTCCCCGTTGTAGCAACTGGCGTGCAAAGACGCAAAGCGGCTTCTGGAAGAGTAGGCGCAAAGAAGATCGCGCTGGAGATATTCTGTCTGCGATCGCAACTTGGTGTGATGATATTGTCATGGCTAAGACTTAATACTTGAATGAACTTTATTTCTGAAACAAACCTATTTTTTTGCCAATGATTCTATCCAGCCATCGAGCGGGTAAAGCGGTAGGAATTATCCAATCTAGTAAAAGATTAGGGACGATCGCATATTTAGTTTTCGGTTTGGGAGTTTCAAAAACTTTGCGAATAAATTTACCAAAAACCTCTGGAGGATAACCTTTTTTACCTTGTTGGACGAAATGCTTTTGAAAAGTCGTTACTGATTCCGCATAATCAGTGGTCAGATATTTGCTAACATCTTGGGCTGATTCTTTATCCCAAATTGCCGTGCTAACTGCTCCAGGCGCAATAATAATTACGTCTATACCATATAATTGTAATTCTCGGCGTAAGCTATGGGAAATTCCTTCAAAGGCGTGTTTGCTACCAACATAAGCACCAAGAAAAGGAACGGCTAATTTTCCCAACACAGAACTGATATTAATAATTCTACCAGATTGGTGTTTATAACCGTTATTTTCTCTTGCTCTCAACAAAGGTAAAAAAGCTTGAGTTACGGCAATTTGACTGACAACATTAACTTCAAGCTGCAACCGAATTTCTTCGAGTGGTTGATGCATTAAAGTACCACTCGTAGCCATTCCTGCATTATTAATTAATCCACTCAAATTGCGATCGCCAAGAATTTTTTCTACTTGGCAAGCCGCAGATCGTACAGCGTCTATATCAGTAATATCAAAAATCAGCGGCGTGAAATTATCTCCTAAGTCAGCTTGTAGCCTGGTAGCATCGGCTTCTCGTCGCACGCTACCAAATACGTGATAGCCATGAGTCACAAATTCTTTTGCTGCACCAAACCCAATCCCTGTAGAAACTCCTGTAATGACGATAGATTTCATTTATGCTTCCGAATCAGCAGGCGATCGCTTCCAGCATATAGCAATCCACATTGATTTGTGAATGTTTCCCGTGTAGAGACGTTACATGTAACGTCTCTACACGGTCTCATAATAGTCTCCCAACCTTCCTTTTTAAGGGAGGAAACTATTGCCCCCTTTTTAAGGGGGTTGGGGGATCTTCTTCGCAGTCAAAAAGTAAATTAGCATCAGCGATCGACTACAAAATTGTCGGAATTTCCTTCAAATACACTCGGCTAAATGGTTCATCTACACCCAAAGTATATTGTTCGAGTAATCCCTGACGGCGAATTGAAACACGATCTCCCTGCTTGATGATTATAGTAGAGTTCTCAAAAACATCTCGCGCCAACATCATTTCAATTTCTGTGGGATTATCCAAAACAACCATATTACTGCCGTAATAAAACATTCCTTGAGTTGCTAAAACATCTTCCTCATACTCAACTATTAATAGATCGAGTTTGGGATTGCGCAACAAATTTTGAACGTTTGTATTGTAATCTCGATGCAAAATCTTTTCGGCACGATTGATATAAACGCCATCTCGACACGCAGCACCAATCACCCAATCGGGGTGGTGAGATAAAATTTGGTCGATAGTTGCTTGTAGTTCCGCTACCTTAATTCGGTTAAAGGTAACTATCGGTATCCTCGCTTCAGTTCCTCCGTCAAAAAAGGTTTCTAAAATCTTTTCAGGTACGTCAACACTCTCGCCTACGGCGGGGTTAAGGTGCATAAAAATCCCAGGCGCAGCATTAATTTCGAGAATGCTAAAGCTGCTATCTTTCCAAGATTTTGCCAAATCTTCAGAAATGACATCGATTCCCAAACAAGTGAGGCGAAAATGCTGGGCGACATCTTGCGCCAGAATCATATTATCAGGATGAACTGTAGGTGTGGCATCAATACTTACACCACCAGAGGAAAGGTTGGCAACTTTACGCAAATACACTCTCCGTCCCTCTTTAATAACGCTGTCAAGAGATAAGCCTTGCTCCTCCAAATACATATCCATTGCTTCATCAAGCTGGATTTTACTCATGGCAGAAGTTGGCGTGTCTCTACGTGCATCAGAACGGTTTTCGCGATCGATCAGTTCTGAAATTGTTGAATATCCATCCCCAACTACTGAAGCGGGACGGCGTTCTGTTGCCGCGACAAATCGACCGTTGACGCACAGCAAGCGGAAATCAGCACCAGAAATACTTTTTTCGACAATGATCCGAATTGGCTGTTCTTCTGGAACTGCTTTGACAGCGCGATTAAAAGCAGCTCTTAGCTCCTCAGAGTCTCTGACATCGGCGGTTACGCCAATCCCTTTATGACCGACAACAGGCTTGATGGCGACGGGATAACCAATATCCTCGGCTGCATCTAAAGCTCCCTCGCGACTAGTGACGATTTCTCCGCCTGGAACTGGAAAGCCAAGGGTGGCTAGAAAAGCTTTACAGTCATCTTTACGGGTGGTAAAGTCCGAGTCTATATGGCTGTCGCCGTCAAATGTGGTTGCTATGCCACGCACTTGCTTGCGACCGTATCCGTATTGCATCAGTCCTTCATCCCACAAATAAAAAGCAGGAATACCTTTTTCGTTAGCTTTGCGCAAGAGCGAGTAAACGGTAGGACCACCATAAACAGACCGACGAAAGATATTTTGTAGATTACGCATCTGTTCGTCAAAGGCAATTTCTTCGTCTAATGTCATAGCTTCAAACCAGTCCCAGACAAAGTAAATGACCGATCGCGTCGTTCGAGTATGGAGCGACTGAACGCTAATTCTTGCCCCTCGTTCTAACGGTTTTACGTTCCAACAGTGGAAGTGCAAACCCATATCTAGTTTGCTAACTTCTGATAATGTTCGTGCAAACAAATGAGCGTGAGATTCGTATTTTTCCTCGCGCAAGTGGGGATAGCGATCGCTAATTTTTTCTACGTAATTTTCTATTGATAGCGGCTCTTGATATCCCGTCAAAGCAAAGTCAAAAGTACATGCTGCCGTATTTAGCTCGGGATTAGAACCAATGTAATGTTTGAAGTTGAATAGATCGAAAATATCGGTCTTTCTAGCATTAACGCGCACGACATCAGTACTTGTATCTATTACCATTTTTATCCTCCTTTTTTCAGTTATCAGTGAAGCAAGAGAGCAGCGAGCAGGGAAGCAACTACCAACTACCAACTACCAGCTACCAACTACTAACTACCAACTACCAACTACCAATTACCAATCACCAATCACCAATGACAAATAACCACAGTATCATCCGATTGGTATATTCCCACTTGCCATTTATAGCAGATAATACGGTAGCGAAAAATACAACTTTGGAAAGGTGTGAGGGCAAGCAGAAATTTTATATAACTAAAAGAATAAATAAATTGTTTGGAATCGTTGACATATGAAAGGTACAGTAACCGATCTAAGAAACGAAGTCCGATATCTGGCGGAGGAAGCTTTTCACCGCAAATTGATTTCCGGCTACGGTGACGGTGCGAATGAAAAAGAGTACCAAATTGTCTTTAATGGTAAGCCTCGACATCTTTCTCTGGCACAAGCACGCTCTTTTCTCAGCGATTTAGTCGCTCGGTGCGATCGCAATTAAAACTAAGAATTACATTACATTACTGGACGTAGACCCTTTACGAGGGGTCTTTTTTTGTCCGTGACGATCGCGACCAAATATGCCTACTATGTTAATTTTTATAATTCTGTATCGGAATCTACCAGAAGACGGTTTTAACCAGAATATTTGTTATGTTTTCTTGAGAATACTCACTTAAAGTATGGTATGGATACGAATATGAGTAACAATCGGGGGGCGCTAGTCATTATTGGCGGTGCAGAAGATAAAGAAGGTGAATGTCAAGTTTTGCGGGAATTCGTGCGCCGTGCTGGGGGAACAAAAGCACGAATTGTGATTATGACGGCAGCCACGGAATTACCGAGAGATGTAGGAGAAAACTATATCAGAGTATTTGAGCGTCTGGGCGCGGAAGATGCTCGTATAGTTGACACCGAAACCCGCGAAGATGCTAGATCCTCTACTGCCCTAGAAGCGATCGAAAAAGCCACGGGAATCTTTTTTACTGGCGGCGACCAAGCCCGGATCACCGATATTCTCAAAGATACAGACATAGATGCACTCATTCACAAGCGTTTTGGCGAAGGAGTCGTTGTAGGAGGTACGAGCGCGGGTGCAGCGGTGATGCCAGATGTGATGATTGTTGAAGGAGACGGAGAAACTCATCCCCGCATGGATACGGTGGAATTGGGACCAGGAATGGCATTTTTACCAGGAGTGGTGATAGACCAGCATTTTTCTCAACGGGGACGGTTAGGGCGCTTAATTTCTGCCTTAGCGCAACAACCAGCCGTTCTGGGATTTGGGATTGACGAAAATACGGCTATGGTAGTGACCGATAGTCAATTTGAAGTGATTGGCGAAGGTTCTGTCACTATAGTTGATGAATCAGAAGCAACTTACACTAACGTAAGCGAGATCTTAAAAGATGAACCGCTGGCAATATGTGGCTCAAGACTTCACATTTTGCCCCACGGTTACAAATTCGATCTGAAAACTCGTAAGCCAATTCTGGAAAATTTAACCTCGAATAACTCAACTTTGGAAAGTTCGACCTCGAATAACGGGGCGACTAATGGCAATGTAGCAACTAGTCAGGCAACTGTCTAAAATCCCTAAAGGCGACTATAAGTCGCCCAAAAGGGTTGCTGGTAGGGACGTACAGAGAAACCACTATGAATTCTATTCGCTTAGAAGCGGAAAATAGCTGCTGCTGGGGCAGAGGTAGGTAAATCCTCTGGTGCAAGAGCATAAACCGTACCACCATTCAAGAGAGTGTAGACGGCAGCAAAATCGAGCAGATCTTCATCGTCTGGTTCCGGTTCTGAGTGTAAATTCACTGCCATTGTCTCTGTATTGAAATCACCCCAAAGCTGGCGATCGCTAGCGACAAAGAGAGAATCTACTCGTTGGTAATAAGCGGCGGGAACGATTTCTGTTAAGTCGTCAGAAGCCTTGCCCGTACTAGCTCCTGCTAATTCTTGATATCGCTCCATTGCCTGCTGCTGTGCTTGGAGAAACTGCGGTTCTACCAACGACCAAGCGCGATCGCGAAGTTCTTCTGGCTTAACAATATCTACATTGACATTAATGCCTTCTTCTACCAAGTGTTGGTAGCTATTAGCTTGGCGATAAATGGCAAACAGGTATTCTACACCTGCTAGAACTAGAGGCGCTGATGCAGTTTTGAGTTTTGGGTGTAAAGCGCGATCGATTAAATGGAAGAATTGTAAAATATCCTTCTGGTGTTCGTCGCGATCGGGGCTTCCTTGACCGTGAAATTCGCCAGGTTGTGATGCTGGATTAGTTCCTCTGCCTGTAGCATTTCGCTGTTGTCCTTCTCCAGCAGTCTCGTCATATTGAAGTGCTTCTTCCATATTTTTTGGTAGATTTTCCACCTCAATTTCTTTGATGCTGTAGCGCGTCCCCTGAAAAAATCTAACGTTATCTTGACTCAGCGCCAGCACGTAAAATCGCCCATTATTTTGAATCAAGGGTAGTAGCGGTTTGAGGTGAAATTGACCATCGACTACTACAATTTCTGGAACTTCGTCAGGCAGTAGATAGTAACGGAAGACATCTGGGGAGACAAAGATAACTAGTCCCCGCTCTTGATGTTCTTCCCAAAATTCAGGTGTATCTAGTTCGTGGGCAGCTTTGAGGAAGTCTACTGCTTCTGTATTGCGGATTCCTATTGCATCTAAGCGTTCCTCAGCTTGACGAATGAGATTCTTGAACCGAATTGGATTTTGTCTAACCTCTGTACTTCCTTTTTGCATTGGCATATACAAGGAGACACAGGGAGGTTTAGCTTTTGCAACTAAATTTTTGAGTTCATCAACAGTTAATAAAAGCATATGCAAAAATTGTCATCGATCGTTAGTGAGTGGCTAGTGACTAGTGACTGGTGGCTAGTTTTATCTCCAGTTAAATGAGTGCCTGGTGACTAGTGACTGGTGGCTAGTTTTATCTCTAGTCGCTAGTCACCAATCTTCGATCGCTTGCGGTTAGGAATCACAAATGACCCTTGAAATGGCGATCGCAATTCCAGTACTGGTTGTTATAGTTCTATTTCACTTCGAGACTCGTCAGCCTTCATCACTCTCTAGTGTGGAGATCTGCTTTTGCATCTTCCTTTCTTTTGAAGGAGGCTAGTACAGAAGATTGGAAATTCCGAATACCCTTACGGGAAAGCAAGCTACGGCATTCGGAATTAATCGTTCGCGCACCACTTACCACGCATCACTACCAATTTGCAATTCGCTCTTTCGCAATTAAGAAAGTCAGATGCTATGGCGCTCACTTGCTAATGACAAATGACAAATGACAAATTAAACTTTCTCAAATAAATCGAGCCGATATTGTTCTTCTCTTTGTGCTTTGAGATGGCGTAGTTGAGTAGGGACTAATTCTAAAAATGCTTCGTGGACTTCATCGCCGCTGAGTGGATAGTCTTTGGCGTAGAGAGTCCAGTGAACTAAGAGTAAATGTCCGCCTGGTTCTAGGTGAGAAAGAATCAGTTGTTGTGCTTTTCTCAAGTCTTCCCAGCACCAGTAATATCCGACTTCGGAAACTAGAGTTAGATCGAAGGTTTCATCGGGGTATTCTTGCGGTACTCCCATGAGTTGCAAGCGGACGTGTGGGAGAGATTCGCAACGTTTTATAGCACGGTTTAAGGCTGGTTCCGATAAGTCTACAGATAATAGGCGATCGCAACGATTGGCTAATTTTGCGGTTAAGACTCCAATCGAACAGCCAATTTCAAATGCAGAATGATAGCGCGATCTGGGTAAAGCGGCGATCGTGGCAGCGTATTTATTTGCTTCGTATTCGCTGGTTTCAAATTTCCACGGGTCGGGATCGGCGGTGTAAAGATTGTCAAAGTAACTGGCTGGTAAAGATTGTTTCATATCTCACTCCAAATATTCTTGCTCTATTCGATCCCCCAACCCCCTTAAAAAGGGGGCATTTGTCCCCTCTTTCTTCCTAGATTCGATCCCCCAACCCCCTTAAAAAGGGGGCTTTGTTATTCCCCCCTTGAAAAGGGGGGTAAGGGGGGATCTTCTTCTATATACACTTCCCAATTACGAGTAAAGTTTGCTAACATCTCTGGCGTGAGACGAAAGCCTTCTGGATCGTCGTCAATTAGATTCGTTGTCTGAGAACGATACGCCGCGATCGCCTGTTTTTTCACTTCGACAACATCGCTAATATCTAACCGCCATGCTGTAATGCGATCGCCTGTTGCTAGATCGCTTCTTTGCGTTTCATCCCAATCCCAAATCGGATATTCAATGAATCGAGGCGAATTTTGGGGATGTAGGGGCGCACAGCCGTGCGCCCCCACGATGGCATAATGAACGATCTGCCAAGTAGCGCGATGATCGGGGTGAGGATCGTAGCGCCAGGGAAGAAACACTATATCGGGTTTTATGGCTGTGATCCGATCGCGACACATTTCAACTGCGACTGAAAAATCTGGCATTTCTGGAGTAGGTACTGCTCCATCCGGTAATCTAAGAAAATCTACCGCAGATGCCTCGATCCCTAAAGTCGCTGTAGCAGTGCGGGTTTCGCCTTCGCGCAGCGATCGCAATTTGGCTGCGGGATACTGGCGCGATCGCGGGTGAGACATCGTACCATCGCTGATAACTAATACGTTTACCCGACACTCTAGAGATTGTAATAGGGCGATCGCACCCCCACAACCTAAAGTTTCATCATCGGGATGTGGTGCAACTACCAGTACAGATTTAGCGATCGTCCCCTGTGCCTTGGTAGGGGCGCACGGCTGTGCGTCCCTATACCCAGATTTGCTGGCAATTTCAGCCACGCTACGCCAAGGTAATGTAGCCGGATCGCTAAACAGCGACTTGTTAGTTATCGGACTCATAAGACCAGAGAGAGTGTGCAGATGAGGATTCAGATAGGGCATACTGTCCGACATTAGCGATCGCCGCATCAAATGCAGGTTGACGCAGATATAATGTCAGATCTCGAATAATCCGTTCCATTGGAATTGGTGGTAGTAAACCCCGCGTCCCCACACAGCGTTCGCACAGTTGAATTACATCCATGCAGGTTTGCTCGATCGCCGTGCGTACCATATTGGCATAGGCAACTAACTTGTCTGCTTGTTCGTTGGAGGTATTGGCATCACCAGCAAAAGTAGGGGCGTATGCTTTGACTAAATCTGCTGCGCCACGCAACCACAGATTACCGCTTTCAATGGCGATCGCCATTTGCCCCACCCGCGTCTGTTGATACGGATCGAGAGTTCTGCCTAATTTGTCGAGATACTTGCGGGTTTCGTTAAATAATGACTCTGCCCCACCTAGCTGTACGGCAGCAAACCGAATCACTCCTGTGGTCAGCCAAGGTTGTCTGTAGTAGTCTCCTGGTTTACCAATCAGCGCCCCAGCATCCAGTTCTACCCCACTGAAATCTACCTTAAAGCTTGCTGTTGCCCGCATTCCTGAAGGTTGCCACCAAGCCGGATCGCTGACTGTAGCGACTTCTTCCATCGGGACGATACACATTTGCCAGCTGCCATCTGGTAAAGCACCGCTAGCAAAAGGACGTTCTACGTAGCCAGAACCAGAAGCAAAGGTTTTCGATCCTTGCAACTGAAATTTGCCATCTCCCATTGGGAAGATTTTCACGCCATCGCTCGCTTCGGCATTCCATACGCCAAATATTTTATGGCGATCGCGGGCATCGCTGGCATATGCTTCGATTTGTGCTTTCGTCCCAAATGTTTGAATTAATTGTAAGGCGTTAACATGTCCCTCATAGATTCGCCCTACGGCAAGATTCCCGCGTCCGATCTGTTTGAGCAATTGCAACGTTTCCCAGGTGCGGCTAGAGTCAATTCCTAACCCCAGTCCACCTAATTCTGGCGGTAAAGGTGCTGCTAGTAAACCAGCTTGGGCGATCGACTCAAATTCTTTGACTGGAAAGGCTCCATTGACATCAATTGCCGCAGCGTTACTCGCACAGAAATCGGCAATTTCCTCAGCTTTGACTAATACTTCAACCAGAGATAACTTTTGTTGACCGATCTCATTGGTTGATAGTGGCGCGATCGTATCTACTTTCCTCACTGGTTTTATCTGCAAACATCTATAAATGATGATGTATCCAGATTAACTAGAAGACATCTATCTTCTGACTCGATCTACCCGCTACTAAAGAAATATTGCTTAACGGTTAGCACTACTAAAAACTCGTAGAACCCGCTCTATAGGTACAGTTCAGGTACATCATACCTTTGTCATAATAGATATATCACATCAGACAGCTTTAGATCCACTACATGAAAATACAGTCATCGGTGCTAGTACACCTCGGCTATGGCAAGTACGTCCGTTCCGACCAAGTGACATCGATTGTACCGATTGAGGAAGATCGGGGACCAGGACGGCGGACATTCGTACACCTTGAAGGGCAAGTCGATCCGGTTGTGGCTTCGCGTGCAGAAGACTCGATTGTACGGGATTTAGTCCAAGAGCCACGCGACATTACCCAGTCTCGCCAGCAACAAGAGATTTTGCAGGATTTACTCATCGATCTGCAAAATATTAACCCGACTATTCGCCGGATTGTCCGCGATGAAGGTGAGTTAGATCTCGATCGCTTAGAACGACGGATTAAGGGAGCGATCGAAGAATAGACACATTCAACCTCGTGTAGAGACGTTACATGTAACGTCTCTATACGATGACATGCAACGTCTCTACAAGATGCAAACTATATCGTGATTTTTCTCGCATGACGATCGCACAAGACAAATTCAATCAACCGTCTTCGCAAATGCAAGTCCGTTCGGCGCGATTGTGGATGCCAGAACGAGTCATATTTACTCCCGCAGCTTTAGCGGAACCCTACGCTCAGCAGATTTTAGCACGGGTACAGGCGCTCAACCTACCAGTAGAAGAGTTACCGCGCAACCGTTTGACAGGTTTAAGGGGAGAGAGCGATCGCGAAACCTATGATATTGCCAAGCGCACCCTCGCTGTTGTCACCGCACCACCAAGTGCTTTGAAACTGAGTCCTATTCCTCCCTCGGCTGACTGGCAGTTTCATCTGGCTGAAGGCTGTCCGGCACATTGTCAATATTGTTATTTAGCTGGAAGCTTGCAAGGTCCACCAGTCATTCGTGTTTTTGCCAATTTACCGCAGATTTTAGCCAATACTACCTCATACGAACAGCCTGGTAGAGCGACTAGTTTTGAGGTGAGTTGCTACACCGATCCTTTAGGGATAGAGCATCTTACGGGTAGTTTGGCTGAGTGCATCCGCCACTTTGGGACGCGCCAAGATGGATATCTGCGTTGGGTATCGAAATTTGATAACGTAGATAGCCTATTAGAGCTGCCTCACAACGGTCATACGCGCTGTCGCGTCAGCGTTAACGCCGCACCTATATCGGGACGATTTGAAGGTGGTACGGCTTCTGTAGGCGCGAGATTGCAGGCGTTAAGAAAGCTAGCATTACCGCGATCGCAAGGTGGTGGCGGTTATCCTGTGGGGTTAGTCATTGCACCCATTATGGATATGGAAGACTGGGAATCGCATTACACCCAGTTATTTGACGCGATTAGCGAAGCATTAGATTTCGATTGCGATTTGACTTTTGAGTTGATTTCTCACCGTTTTACTCCAGGTTCCAAAGAAGTTTTGCTTTCTTGGTATCCTCAGACTAAGTTAGACATGGACGAGTCAAAGCGCAGCGTCAAGCGCAATAAGTTTGGTGGTACGAAATACGTATACGATTCTGACACGATGAGAGAGTTACGCAGATTTTTCGAGCGCCAGATTCAACAGCGTTTTCCTCAAGCAAAAGTTTTGTATTGGACTTAATTAGTCATTAGTCATTAGTTGTTTGTCATTAGTGAGTGGTGCGCGAAATCCCTTTAACTCCTGGATCCTCAGTTTTGACTTTTGACTTTTGACTTTTGACTTCCTTTCATAAATTTTCTTTAGCCTTTTCATAGGCTATTTTTTGTTCTGGAGTTGCTGAGTTGAGGCATTCTGCATGAATGCGTTCTAAATTGTCGAGATATTCTGTTTTTTGGCTCAATACTGAATTGTCGCGAGTTGAGTTAATTAGAGCTAGTTGCGCTCTTAATGGCAATTTACGAAAGGCTGCTAAACGGTTTTCCATACTCATTTTTCAAATCATCTCATGAGGTCAATATTTACTGATAATCGCTGACCGTCGCTTAGTTTGACAATAATTATTTTTCTGGTTTTGCTGATTCTACTGGAGAACTCATAGGACGATCGTATATGCGTGACATCCAAGCACGAACTAAGAGTAGTAAACCCAACACGGTTAAGAAACTACAAATTCCTATCATTTGACTACTAGGAATATCTAATACACCTCGTAGAATTATTTCTCTCAATGCAGAAACGATTGATACTTCAACTGCTACACCAACCGAAATTTGCTGCTGCTGTAAATAGATAATTAATAAGCGGAACAATTCTACTAAAATTAAAATGAATAGAATGTCAGAAGTGACGCGCTGAAATTCTAAAGGATGTAGCAGAGAGATAAACATATCTCCTAGCCGAATTATCATGACACAGAATAAACCAAAACATAAAGATACTACAATAAAATTCTGAATTACTTCTAAATTACGAATAATTTTTTCTATTTGAAACCAGTTGCCAAGCTGCATTTTGAATCGATGCTCCATCTCTCCTAAGTTGCAGAATCTAGAAACTACGATAGCAAAAGAGCAAATAAACCACACAAGGCAATTCCGTCAAACACGCCAGCACCACCAATACTAAGAACTCCTGGTGTCATGCGCTGAATTTCTTTTAAGTGTAAAATATCCGCACCGATTAAAGTTCCCAACACGCCGCCAGCAAAAGCGACGGGTGCGGCGTGGATTCCTCTAGTGATGAAAGCAGACGCGATCGCGGCGGTTATTGGAGCCAGCAACGGATTCATCTGAATTCCGATTCCTGGTACGACACGAGCAGCGTAGTAGCTTACAATTGTCACAATTGCCGTGACTAAAACAATTGCTAGTGGATTAGCATGGCGAAATTGGTATAAAGCTACAAGAACGGGAATTAAACCACCACCGACATTTAAAGCAACAATTGTTTTTTGACGAATGCGCGGTAGGGGAATACCGAAAAATTGTCGTACCCACAGATTGCTGTAATCATCGATGATTTCAACTTGAGATTCTACCTTGTATAAAGGAATATTAATTGTGCTGCCAAAAATTATTGCTGCCAATAAAAATAGAGCAGCATTGGCAGAAAACCCTAATTTTGCTACTGCTATCTGGACAACATCCAGTGTCAGCGCGAACCAAATAAAAGGAAATACTAACAAAAGTAAAATAAACAGCAATATGGAAACAGGGAGGTAGAACATATCAGTTATCAGTGGAACCAGTGGCTAGTGGCTGGTGACTAGAGGCAAGAAGCTGGTTCCATCAGTCATGCACCACTTCTATCGCGCACTAGTCAATATTCATCACTGCTCGCTACTCACTTCTTCTGCTAGAAGTGTATTGTAATCGGAGTAAATTGTGTATGAGGTGCGATCGCCTTAGATTAGCTAACCGCTACAGCTATAAGAGCATTAGAATAAAACAGTGATTGGTGACTGATGGCTAGAACAGCTTCTTTGTCCGCCTTGTCTTCCTTGTCCCCCCTAACCCCTAACCCCTAACCCCTAGTATGCGATTACCTGATGGTCCCAGTGGTCCGCCTTGGCTGCGGAGACTGAGATTTATTAATTGGATCTTACGCCCATTTGAGGTGATGGAGGCACGGGCGAAAAAGTATGGAGATATCTTTGCGATCGCCAAGAATGCCTCACCGTCGATGGTATATTTGAGCAATCCAGCCGCGATCGAGCAAGTTTTAGGAGCAAATCCAGAGTTTTTTGATACTAATAGCGGCAATGATGTTTTACTACCGTTATTAGGAGCTAATTCGCTGATTTTACTCGGCGGGATGAAACATCAGCGTCAGCGTAAGTTATTAATGCCACCCTTTCACGGCGATCGCTTGCGAACTTACGGACAAACTATTTGGGATATTACTACACAAGTTACCAGTCAGTGGCGATCGGGACAATCGATAACCGTTCGTGCTGCGACACAAGAAATCTCGATGCGCGTCATCCTCAGCGCTGTTTTTGGTTTGGATGGTGGAGAACGTTACGATCGCCTACGAAAACTGCTAACCTCTCTGTTAGAAACTGTCAGTTCCCCTGTAAGTTCGATGGTACTATTCTTCCCTTCCCTACAAAAAGATTGGGGAAAGTGGAGTCCTTGGGGACTGTTTTTGCAAATGAAACAGCAAATTGACGATCTGTTAGTTGCAGAAATTCAACAAAGACGTGCAGAGATGTTACAACGTGTAGAGACGTTACATGTAACGTCTCCACCGCGCGATGATATTCTTTCTTTACTACTAGCAGCGCGAGACGAAGCAGGTCAACCCATGACCGATGAAGAATTGCGCGACGAACTGCTAACTTTATTATTTGCCGGACACGAAACGACTGCTTCAGCACTTGCCTGGGCATTATATTGGCTCGATCGCCTGCCGGAAGTTAAAGAAAAGTTACAAGCAGAAATTGACTCGCTAGGAGACAATCCCGACCCGAGTGCGATCGCTAAACTACCATACTTGAATGCTGTTTGTTGCGAAACTCTCCGCATCTATCCAATTGCAATTAGTCCCTTTCCGCGCATTCTGAAAGTCCCAATGGAAATTGGCGGTTATCAGTTGGAGTCAGGTGCGATCGTGGTGATTTCTATTTATCTCACCCACCAGCGCGAGGATCTCTATCCTCAACCTAAACAATTCATTCCAGAACGCTTTTTAGAACGGCAATTTTCTCCTTACGAGTATCTACCCTTTGGTGGTAGCAATCGCCGCTGTATCGGTGCAGCTTTTGCCTTATTTGAAATGAAATTAGTATTAGCAAATATGCTTTCAAATTACGATCTCAAATTAGCAAGTAACCGTCCTGTCAAACCAACTCGTCGCGGTTTAACAGTTGCTCCTCCAGCTAATATGAAAATGGTCGTGCAGCAAAAGTCAAAAGTGGAAAGTCAAAATTCAAAAGTATTGCTGACGAGCGATCGCTAAGTGACTTAAGATGAGACTCAAAAACTTAAATAATGCATTAACTGAGAAATAATCTGACCTGGAAGGGACAATCGTTTTTGAAAATCAACTAAATTTCGATAAGCACCAGCCATCTGACGATTTTCTACAACTGCTTGCGCTAATGCCAAATCCATAGTGGGAATTTGGATTAAATCTTCTACTGTCGCTGTATTGGGATTGAGGCGAATCAGAGGAGAAGTCTCTGCATCGTAGTAACAGAATTTGAGGATTGGTGTCAAGGGTGCGAGGCGTTGTACGGGAACGCTCAAAGCAGCGGCAATATCTTCAATACAATAAAACTGTACCCCAGCATGGCTGAGTTGAACGAGCGATCGCGCTTGATGTATGGAAAGTCCCGGTAGCCTCAACCAGTCATCTACCGTTGCCTGGTTGACATCAATCTGAATTCCTAAAGACACCGCCACAGCAATTTCTTCTAATGATTGCAACCGATAATAGGGATCGTTTAGCAATCTATTGCGGATCGTTTGAATTTGCAGCCAGCTTAACATTTGGCAGTCAGTTATCAGTGGTTAGTGGCTGGTGGTTAGTGGCTAGATGTTCTTTACTTAAGACTTCCGACTTATTTCAAATACTATCTAATAACTGGCGGCGTTTTTGCTCGAATTCGTATTCCGAGATTAACCCCTCTTGGCGGAGATTGTCTAATTCTCTCATGGCATCTGCGATCGCGCTCACTCGGGCTGGCATGACTGTAGTTGAGGGGCGTTTAGATAAAATGGAAAAATTGGCAAGATTAGTTACGCTCGTTCCAGACATACCTAATTCACCGAATTCAGAATTAAAGTTGAGGTCAAACTCCTCACTGTCTTGTACTAAATACCAAAACCCTTCAATGGCGCTAGCTACGCGGGGTATAGGTGTCCATGAGAGCAGTAGATAAAGCAGTCCCCACAAAGGCTGTCCCAAGTAAAACTTGTGCAATCCAGCGATTGGCATCGGCAACACCGTACAAGCAAAAGCCAGAGTAGCAGCAACTTTACGATTTTTTTGTTGGCTGACGATGCTCATGAGGACAACTCCAAAGGAAAAGGGGGGATTAAAGGTATTTTGTCAAGCCAGCGATCGCTTTTTGAACTACCTTACCTTCTATATTATTCATTCCCTTATCAGTTATCAGGGAGCAGGGAGCGCACGAGCAGTGACCAATGACCAATGACCAATGACCAATGACCAATGACTGCTGTATTAAATTGTCGTCTAAACTAGAATGATATTAGACGTACCTATAAAAACTCTGAGTGCCTCACTCAAATAATTACAAGCGCTATGGGATTTTTTGATTCTGATATAGTTCAACAGGAAGCCAAACAGCTGTTTGAGGATTATCAAGCGCTGATCAAGCTGGGGAATAGCTACGGCAAATTTGACCGCGAAGGAAAAAAGCTATATATCGATCAAATGGAAGCCATGATGGAGCGCTATCGGATTTTTATGAAGCGCTTTGAACTTTCAGAAGACTTTATGGCACAAATGACGGTAGAACAACTTAGAACTCAGCTCAATCAGTTTGGGATCACGCCGCAGCAAATGTTTGAGCAAATGCATAATACTTTGGAGCGGATGAAAGCAGAGCTAGAGAGTCAGTCCTAATGAGGAGTAAGTTGTAGGGGGCGGGTTCACAAAAGAAATCTGACTCTGACAAATATTTCAGGTAAACCCGCCCGTACAGTCGTAAGTGTTTTCTACTTATGGCTTTTGACAACTGAGAACTAATCACCGATTGCTGGTCGCTGTTCTAGCCTCTTTGTGGTACTTTTAAGCACGGAGACGAAATGGAGTTAGACGTGCAACCAAAAGTCATTATTCATGGTGGTGCAGGCAGTTCGCTACACGGCAAAGGTGGAGTGGAAGCAGTGAGGCGATCGCTCTACCCGGTTATTGAAGATGTTTATGCTTTACTGCGAGAAGGAAAGAGTGCTTGCGAGGCAGTGGTACGTGGTTGCCAAATGTTAGAAGACGATCCCTTGTTTAATGCTGGAACGGGATCGGTGCTGCAATCGGACGGACAAATTCGCATGAGTGCGGCGCTGATGGATGGTATTGCTCAAAGATTTAGCGGTACGATCAATGTCTCGCGAGTCCAGCATCCAATCGAACTAGCATTATATTTACAAAACTCCCCCGATCGCGTGTTGTCAGACTTTGGGGCAGCAGAACTATTGCGAGAACTGCAACTGCCTAGTTACGATCCGATTACAGAGCGTCGTCTCAACGAATGGCTGCAAGAAAGGCAGGAAAATTTCACAAAGACGATGGCGGCGGTAGTGGCAGAAGTCGGGGTAGGAGATGATGCAGACACCGCAGTTGTCGATACAAGTGCTAGACGGGGGACAATTGGCGTAGTCGTGCTAGACAGCCAAGGAAAGCTAGCATCTGGTACATCTACAGGTGGTAAAGGGTTTGAACGCATCGGACGTGTCAGCGATTCTGCCATGCCTGCGGGAAATTATGCTACAGCACACGCTGCCGTAAGCTGTACGGGAATCGGCGAAGACATCATCGATGAGTGTTTGGCAGCGCGGATCGTCGTCCGCGTCACGGATGGTATGTCTTTGTTAGATGCGATGCAACGATCGTTTACTGAAGCCAGCGATCGCCAGCGAGACTTAGGGGCGATCGCCCTTGATGCTTCTGGGGCGATCGCTTGGGGTAAAACTAGCGACGTGATCTTGGCTGCTTTCCACAATGGCGATCGCATTGGCGATACTTTGGAATTGCCCGTAGGGACGCAGGTTGGTTGTATTTGAGTGGCTGGTGGCTAGTGACTAAGTGGCTAGGGAAGGGGACAAGGGGGAGTAGGAGGACAAGGGGGACAAGGGAGACTAATTCTAGTCACCAGCTACTAGTCACTAATCACTCCTTCGACTTCAGCCTCCAGCCAGGTTTGACGACCTGACGCGATCTGGCAATAACCAAACAATCGTCGGGTACGTCTTCGGTAATAGTCGAGCCTGCGGCAATGTTGACATCCTGTCCGATCGCGATTGGAGCGACGAGGACGCTATCAGCACCCGTTTTACTGCGATCGCCAATTTTAGTAGGATGCTTTTTTACACCATCATAGTTAGCTGTAATCGTACCGCAACCAATATTGACTTGTTCCCCAATGGTGGCATCGCCTAAATACGATAAATGGGCAGCTTTGGTTTCTGCTCCTAATTTCGTATTTTTCAATTCCACAAAATTGCCAATCCGACAAGCCGCGCCAACTTCAACCTGACCTCGTAGGTGAGCGTAGGGACCGATTTGAGTTTCAGCACCAACAATGCTGTTGCTGACAACAGAATACATCGCGGTGACGTTTTCGCCAATCTGACTATTTTCAATTAAACTACCCGGTCCAATCCGACAGCCAGAGGCGATCGCGGTTTGACCCCGTAGGTGGGTTTGTGGCTCAATGACAACATCTGGTTGAATCTTTACCGTGTCATCAATTGTGACACTAGCTGGATCGATCAGCGTCACTCCTGCTGACATCCAATAGGACTTGATGCGTCTTTGTAAAATCTCGTAGGCTGTTGCTAACTGTTCGCGATCGTTGACTCCCAAAATTTCTTGTTCGTCTTCGATATCAACCGCCATCGCAGGTTGGAGCAAATTTACAGCATCTGTCAAATAGTATTCTTTTTGGTCGTTGTTTGCTTGTAGTTGCGGTAGTACGTTCGCTAAATCTTGCCAGCGAAAACAGTATACCCCAGCATTAACGCGACGATTTTGCTTTTGAGCCGCGCTACAGTCGCGGTCTTCAATAATTTGCTGGACGATGTTTTGACCGTTACAAAATACCCGTCCGTAACCTTGAGGATCGGAAAGTTGAGCCGTGAGAATGGTAGCAGCATGTTGGTGCTGTTTGTGGGTTTGAATCAGCCGTTGTAGAGTTTGGGGTCGTAACAGGGGAACGTCACCATTCAACACCAATAAATCCCCTTGAAAGCCTTCTAAATGTGGCAGGACTTGCTGAATTGCGTGACCCGTACCTAACTGCTCGGTTTGTTCGACAAACTCCAACTTTGGCAAGGAATTAGAGACAAGCGAGCGGTTGGGATCTAAAAGAGCTGTCTTCACTTGCTCGGCTTGATATCCCACAATCACCAAAACTCGATTGGGAGAGATTTCCAGACTACCCAGGATCGCTCGTTCGATCAGCGATCGCCCTCCGATTTGATGTAAAACTTTGGGCAACGTCGATTTCATTCGCGTACCGCGCCCAGCTGCCAAAATTGCTACCGCTACCATATGTTTAGACTTGGCTATCTGCTATTCGCCTATTCAAGGATAAAGGAATCGGTGACTAGTGACTAGTTATCAGTGACCAGTGACCAGTGACCAGTGACCAGTGACCAATGACTTGACATTGACATTGATGTCAAGGTTTAGGGTGAGAGGGTGTATGTGCGGTTGCTATGACTTACTTCGCGATTACCCGTTTCAAAACCTTATCGAAAACTTTATTTCGAGTTTTCAGTCGAGAACATCTAGATGCGATCGCTGCTTTTGTTTGTGCTGTATTGGTACTTTTGGGCTGGATAGCGCTCCAAATAGGTTGGCTCGGGCTGGGATTATTGTTACTACCAGCAGCATACGTTATCGGCGGGTATGAGAGCGCGAAGGAGGGGCTGACAACTCTGTGGCAAGAAAAAGAGTTGGATGTAGACTTATTGATGATTGTCGCTGCTTTGGGGGCGGCGGGATTAGGTGTGTGGCGGCGGGAATATTACCTAATTGTCGATGGCGCAGTTCTAATTTTAATTTTTGCTATCAGTGGGGCGCTGGAAGGCTATGCAATGCAGCGTACGGAACGAGATATTCGCAGTTTGATGAGTCTGAGTAGCGATACAGCTAGGGTAGTGGATCGCGGACAGGAAAAGTTGGTTGATGTCGAGCGGTTACAAGTTGGCGATCGCATTTTGGTTAAACCTGGGGAACTCATTCCCACCGATGGCATCATTCAAGAAGGTTACAGCACCCTCAACGAAGCAGCAATTACGGGGGAGTCTTTGCCAGTAGAAAAGACTGTAGGGCATGAAGTTTTTGCAGGAACTTTGAACGGTAACGGTGCTTTAATTCTGCAAGTGCATCAGCCGCCGGAAAGCAGTCTAATTCAGCGCATCATTCAATTAGTCAAACAAGCCCAAACAGAAGCGCCTCCCTCGCAAATGTTTATCGAACGTTTTGAGCGCGGCTATGCCAAAGTTATCGTTCTTGCTGGGATTTTATTGGCAATTTTACCCCCATTTATTTGGGGTTGGAGTTGGGAAACAACAATTTATCGCGCTTTAATTTTTCTCGTTGTTGCCTCTCCTTGCGCGTTAATGGCAGCAATTATGCCGACATTGCTATCGGGAATTGCTAACGGTGCAAGACAGGGAATTTTATTTAAAAGTGGGGCGCAGTTAGAGATGATGGGAAAAGTGCGAGCGATCGCATTTGATAAAACTGGAACTCTCACCACGGGCAAATTAGCAGTCACAGAAGTTATCCCTACCACTGGGCATTCAGTCGATGAAGTTTTACAAATTGCTGCTGCTTTAGAAGCCTATTCCGAACATCCTATCGGACAAGCGATCGTCACCGCTACCCAACAAAAACAAATCGAATTCGTTCCTGCTGTTGGTGTATATTCTCACCCAGGACAAGGAATTATTGGGGAGGTTTATAGCCAGCAAGTCCTAGTAGGAAAAGCTGATTTTTTAATTCAAAATTCAAAATTCAAAATTCAAAATTTGGAATTAACTAATAACTTCCCTGTAAGGGCGCACAGCAGTGCGCCCCTACCGACTCCCGATTCCTCTGTACGGGCGAGTTTAGCAGATAGCTTGACAATTCCATCTGGCGATTTTTGGTCAAAACCCGCTCCTACAACTCCCGAACTATCCCAACACCTCGAAGCCGAAGGTAAAACCGTCATCTGGGTAGCACGAGAAAGTGAAATCATTGGGATTGTGGCAGTAGCCGACACCCTACGTCCCAAGGCTGTGGAAGTCATCAAGCGGCTAAAACAATTAGGAATTGAGGAAACGATCGTATTAACAGGCGACAATCAGCGTACAGCCGATCGCATTGCCCAATCTGTGGGGATCGATCGCGTTCATGCTGAATTATTACCTGAAGATAAAGTCAAAATTATTCGTCAGCTTCAGAGCCAATATCAAACTGTAGCTATGGTAGGAGATGGCATCAACGACGCACCAGCCTTAGCTCAAGCATCGGTAGGTATTGCTATGGGTGTGACTGGTAGCGATGTTGCTTTAGAAACTGCCGATCTTGTTTTGATGGCAGATCGTTTAGAAAAATTAGTAGTAGCAATTCATTTAGGTCGTCGATCGCAAAGAATTATCAAACAAAATATTACCTTTGCTCTCAGCTTTATTGTGTTACTACTCATTGCTAATTTTACTGGCAACATGAATATGCCAATTGGTGTAATTGGTCATGAAGGATCGACTGTCATTGTGACTTTGAGTGGTTTAAGATTGCTAAGAAATTGGTAATTTGTGAGTGGATGGTGACTAGTGACTGGTGACTAGAAATTGAGAAACTAGCCACTAACTACTAGCCACTAGTCACTGATATCTAATAGAAATTTCTAAATTAACGAGAAAACTAGAATCCAAATTAGAAATATCAAACATGCAATAATTAATCTTGGTTCAGAGAACATAATTAGCGCGATTAAACCCAGACATCCTAAAATAGCTCCGTAGACAAGACCCATTTCAAACAGATGTTTATCTTCATCTTCGCTGTTTCTGGTCATGGCTAAGCTATTAGTAGAAATATTGAGTTGTATAAATATCGAACTTTAGACGCGATCGCACCTGATTTTGATAAATTAATTAATTCAAATGCTTTATTTATACTATGTATTTGCTACTGAGTCTAGTCAGTTTATCAAGCTCATCACACATATCATTGACTACTTAACCTTAATAGATAACATCCGCTCTAGCAGTGCAACTTTTTGCAAACGGGCAAATGCTCTATTTCTCTGCTGCTGACGATGATAGTGTCGGCGTAACTTTCTAGTCACGAGTATTGATACGAGCATAAATATAGGTAATACTACAATTGCCGATGGAATCAGCAAATCGTTGTGACTGGTTTGCGCGTCTGCGTTAAATTTGCTACAAGTCTCCTGCCAAGTTTTAGTATTTGCCCAAGCGTTAGGTGTTTGGCAGATATTAGTAGCGTTTAAATTATCCACTTTTGATTCTCCTGGGTAGTGACTCCATATATATCTACTCACCCAAGACAGCTGAATTCGGATTATTGGCTAAATAACCATCTTCCATGTAAACAATGCGATCGGCGATGTCGAGAATGCGGTTATCGTGGGTGACAAGCAGGATGGTGCAACCCTGTTCTTTTGCCAAACGCTGCATAATCTCTACCACATCACGTCCAGATTGTTTGTCAAGTGCGGCTGTTGGTTCGTCTGCTAGAACAATTTTAGGATGACTGACTAACGCACGGGCGATCGCGACTCGTTGTTTTTGTCCTCCTGAGAGGTTTTCTGGATAATAATCGACTCGATTTCCCAAGCCAACGCTTTCTAGCATGGCTGTGGCTTTAGCATTTAAATCTTCAGCAAGATAGCGATCGTGTAATTCTAAAGACATTCTTACATTTTGTTTTGCAGTTAAGAATGACATCAAGTTATGTGCTTGAAAGATATATCCAATTTGGCAGCGCAACCGAGTTAATAGTTGTTTGTTTGCCCCGCGAATTTCTTGTCCTAAAATTTTTAAGCTACCCTCTTGAGCCGATCGCAACCCTCCCATTAAGGTTAATAATGTTGTTTTCCCAGAGCCAGAAGGACCAGTCATAATAATAATTTCTCCAGGCATAATCTCCAAATTAATATCAAATAAAACTTGTTTTTTTAGTTCCCCTTGTCCGAAGTAATGATTGAGGTTTTGAATAGAAATGACAGGTTGCATGGTAATGGGTAATGGGTAATTGGTAATGGGTAATTGGTAATTGTAAGCTATCCATTTTCCAAAGATTTTAGATAGCGTTCAATCTAGGAATTAATTCGTCAATTATTGGTTTAAGTTTAGCTGATTGTTCGGTATTAAGAAGGTTTCGAGTATATGCTAAGCGTAACCAACTAATGGTTTCATACAAAGATCCTTTAGCTATCTTTATAAACCTCTGATTATCTTTGAAATTATGACGACCGCGCCCTTCTGCAATATTGACACAAATACTATCCGCAGCGCGGACAATTTGTTTTCCCATCGTATCTTTAGTAAAACCATCCCATTGCTGAACAATCTGCCAAATTGTATTCGCTAAGCGTTCAGCCAACTTATACACTTCCAAACTCTCATAGTCAGGTCTAGCCACTCAACAACTCTCATCTTATACTCCATGTCTTATATTTCCCCTTGCTAACCAACAATTACCCATTACCCATTACCAATCAAAAAACATCAGCAGGATCGGCAGAACGCAATTTTTGCATGGCGATCGCCCCAGAAATACTACACATAATAAACGTAATTGCTAATATAAAGATTGCTCGTTCTACTTTCATTCCAATTGGCATTAAAATTGCTGCTGCTGCAACTTGATATAGTCCTAAAGAAATCAGAAAACCAGGAATATACCCCAAAATTGCTAATATTATTGATTCTTGAATCAAAACGCTTAATAAATAGCGATCGCTATATCCCATTGCCTTAAGCGTGGCGTATTCTGGTAAGTGATTGGCAACATCGGTGTAGAGAATTTGGTAAACAATGACAATGCCTACAATAATTCCTACAACCACACCAAGCCCAAAGATAAATCCAATTGCACCTTGGCTTTCCCAGTAGTATTTTTCTACTTCTGCAAATTCTTGTGGTGTCATGACTCTGACATCATTCGGCAAATTTGCTGTTAATTGTGCTTTGACAGTTTCTGAGTTTGTTCCTGGCTTGAGTTGAATTAATCCAATTTCAATTTGATTCGATTTGCGATCGGCTAGTAATTTGAGAAAAGTTGAATTGCTAACTATTACATTCCCATCAGCCGCAAAAGATGCACCAATTCTAAATAATCCAATTGTCCGAATATTTTGCTGATTTAACTGTATTTCCACGCTACCTTGCTTTTCCACTGTTTCTGCGATCGCCCCATATTCTGGACGTGAAGCGCGATCGAATAAAGCAGTATTTAAAAGTTGCAATCGCTTCGCATTTTGTTGAATTTCTGGTACGGCAAAGCTAGGTGCATTTGGATCGATACCCCAAATTAAAATCGTTCTGTCAATCCTCGTTGTAGGATTTTTCCATTCTCCTCTCCCAATATAAATTGAACTGACAGAAGACACGCCATTGTATGCCAATGTTTGATACAATCTTTCCCTTGAAAAACTTTGCAGCGTAGACAGCGATTCAAATTGCCGATTAATCATCACCAAATCTGCTTGTAGCAAACTTTGTGTCTGTGTCGCACTGTCGTAAAGAGAATCGTTGAATCCCAGTTGAATAAAGATCAGCATATCAGCAAAACTAATTCCCGCGATCGCCACTAGCAACCGCGTCTTTTCTTTCATTAATTGATGCCATGCGAGGGGAATTTTTTTCAGCCATTTCATAATGGTAATTGGGAATGGGTAATTGGTAATTGATGGC
Source organism: Chroococcidiopsis cubana SAG 39.79 (assembly GCF_003991895.1). NCBI lineage: Bacteria > Bacillati > Cyanobacteriota > Cyanophyceae > Chroococcidiopsidales > Chroococcidiopsidaceae > Chroococcidiopsis > Chroococcidiopsis cubana. The sequence goes on along the minus strand of NZ_RSCK01000006.1, from coordinate 464 downwards.
GTACATCCATTACTTGTAGGGACGGGTTTATCAATATGCTTAGTTCAAAACAGATTTTCTTGGTAAACCCGTCCTTACCTTTGTCGTAGTCAATTAAACTTATTCCGATAATTTATTGGGAATTCTGAATGAGATATCTTTGACGCATGAGAAGAAATAACGGTAAACCTGTAGAAATACCAATTAAACTACTAGCAAAATAAACCCATAAATATTTCATACCTAGCCGCGAACCTTCCCATAAAATAAATACCCACAAAACTAATTCTGCAACAATGACATCCCAACCAAATAAGGTTGAAATTTTGTTAGTAAATAGCTGTTGTACAAAGATTTGAGGGTTGAATCCTTGCTCGAATAGAAAAGGTAAAATTTCAGAGAAGGCTAAGAGGCTATTCATAAAGTAAATCTTAAACGAGGCAAAAAGGAGAAAAATCAACTGTAGGATGCTCTATTAAGGATTC